>JBEAOJ010000063.1:0-3000 GCA_041164985.1 Verrucomicrobiota bacterium
GCCATACTTTCACCTTCTCGGTGTAGCCTTCCCTCTGCTGCTGATCCTGCATTTTACGGAGCAGAAATTTCCGCTCCAGTTGTTCTCGTGGGAGCTGTTTGACGAACTCCACGAGCCCGGGCTCGGACTTCATGAATGCCTCAAGCCGTGTATTGATCTCAGGGTTGATTTTGAACTGCTTGGACAGTTCCTCTTTCTGTTTCGGGGATGTGATGGCCATATGTCTCTCAGTTGTGGCGCACGGCGTTTGGATTCCCGTAGCCGTGCAGGTTGACGGGTATACCTCAGCCGGTCCTGCCCGGAGTCTCCCCTTGATCCTTTCGGGAGCCTGGGGAGATCTCCTTGATCTGGCGCACGACCGACTTAAGGTAATTCTGAGCGATTCGCCTGGGACTCTCCTTTGGGATCTCGTCGTGAAGATGCTGCTGAAGCAACTGGCTGACAGTCACCTCTGCCCCCGCTTTTGCGGTGAGTTCCACCGCCTCCTGAAAAACCGCATGGGTCTGAGGATCGAGCGTCACCGTAATCGATGTCGTCTTCGTCATCGCTGAATCGAGTAGAGGAAGGCCGAATCCATGAGAACGAGACGCCGCCTTCCCTCCAGCGCGTCGAGTTCACCGGTGAGATCGTCGTTGAGCTTCATCTCGGCGATGAGATCCCCCTGAGGGTCCTCCGCCGTAAAACCGGCCGGTTTCTCCTCAACGAGTTGGCTCTTCGGTGCCGGAGTCGATAAAGGCTCCGCATCCAACTGCTGCTTCAGCTTGTCCACCTACTGCTGCAGGGCAGGCACCTTCCCTGCCTCCTGCTGAAGCGACTCGATCCGCTTCTTCATGGCTGCATTCTGTTCCTCAAGAGCAGCGGCATAAGCCTTTTGCTGGGCATTGCGCTGATCCCCGTCCGTTTTGACGTAGTAGGAGGGAGTCGGATCCGACACCACCAGCGGATAGGAATAGGGGCCACCTGGCCGGTAATTCCAATCGGCAGACTGCTCCTTCCGATAGAGCGTATGCCGCTCATGCATTTCCTCGGGGAAGTCGGGATCGGTGTAGCGTCCTGTGGGATAGCTCTTCACCACCTCGGGAGTACGAACCCTACAAAGGGTGCTTTCAGGCACACTCGTGCCAGCAACGGCTGGATAGGCCTCGGGTTTGACGGCCTTGTGCGTGGCGCATCCCGAGAGAAGGCCGAGCAGGAGAACAGGTATCAGGTGTTTCATTTGGCGGATGGGTTGGAAGTGGAAACGAGTCCCCGAGCGGCCTTGTTCAGGTCGACCGTCTGGGTGACGTAGAGGTAGAAGAGCGTCCCGGCCGGAACGCGGACGTAGTAGGGATCCTTCTGAAGACCATCGAGGAGCCGCTGGGCATAGAGCTGCCCACCGGCGTGGATTCCCGCAGAGAGGGCCGGCGTCATTCCCCCACCCAGAAGCTGCGTGGCTCCCCCAGTGAGAGGGGAAATGATGTTGGTTACTCCCGGAAAAGCCCCCGCCCCTGAGGCGACCACCGAAGCCAAGATCGCCTTGGCCTCCGCATACTTGTCGGCAGCGATCTTGTAGCCCCGCAGTCCCGCCGACCCATCGCTCTCCTTCCAGCGACCCGGTTCCTTTTCATCGGGAGCATAGTCGAGCACCGTTCCGGCCAACGGCAGCTGCTTCCCGTTTTGGAAAACAAGCATCCACTCATGGTCGGAACCGATCCGATCCCGAGCGGCACTATTCTTCGCCGCTCCATGCACCTCGGTCCCTGCCGGGATAATCAACCGCCCATCCCTCCAGACATCCTCGGTAATGAGTCCAATAATCGGAGTCTCCAAGTTGATCGACTCCACCGTGTTTACGAGCTCGCACTTCAGAAGCCGTCCGTACGGAAGATAATTCTCGCTCAAGGAGTTTTCCTTGATGGCAAAGATCGCCTGAGGGATCGGAGGAGGAGTCTTCACGGCTACCGGCCTCCCCTCCGGTATCATCGGGAGCGGAGTCGGCGTGGGCGTCGGCCTCATCGGTTTGATGTCGGGAATCCCCTCGTCGATCGTGTAGCCCTTGGCTGCTGTTGCCTGGGCTGGCACTGCTGGAGTGACCTTGGAGGATTTGCCTCCACCGCGATGGAGCAGGACAAAGGCGAGGATCACCCCTCCGGCAAAGAGGAAGAGGATCAGCCGCCCCGTCGGCTTGTTGAGCAGCTCCGTTTTGAAATCGCGGAGGTTCATCGGGCGACGTTCTTGTTGGAGGTTCCGCCAGGTGCCTTGGTCGTCTGACGCAACTCAGCCCGCACCACCAGCACGTTCCACTTATTGTCGGGAGCGAGATGATTGCGTCCTCCTTGGCCATTCCCCGTGATCGCAAAGAATGCCGGCGTCACCGACTTTGGCGGCATCACCCCGGAGGCATCAGCAAGGGACTCCGTGTAGATCCGCTCATCGAGCCGTACCGCTAGATCCTGCGGCTTGTAGTAGATCGCCTGGTCGGTCTCATTGACCAGTTCCAGCCGGAAGATGAGCGTGTCTTCCTCCTCGAATCTCCAGACATCGAGGATGCGGACGTTGAAGTCCTTGTAATAATTGGTGATCCCCGGCGAGGCATGGAGCACACCGGCCAAGGCATCCCTCTCCGCCTTGAGCAGCAGCGGATAAGCCTTGGCCTTGTCCATGAGCGAGAGGAGTCGCTCGGGCACCACATTGATCCGTCCCTCCTTCCCGTTACGCTCCTCCTGGTAGAAGGTCACGTTGTAGAAGGGGTGCTCCGAGGCCGTCATGTGCAGCACATACGCCTTCCGGTTGAAGATCACCGTGAGGTGATCCTCCGCATCCTTCTTGAGTGCTCGGATCGTGAAGTAAAAGTTCCCCGGCGTGAACGAGATCAGGAACCCAGCGTTCTCCTGGTCCTGCACTGCCACCGACTTGGCAAAGAGACCGGAGATTTCCGACGGGAACATGACCGTCGTGGTTCCCGTCTTCGAGGCCACCGGGATGTCGTAGATGATGAACTCATCAAGTGGCTTCTGAACG
>JBEAOJ010000064.1:0-2885 GCA_041164985.1 Verrucomicrobiota bacterium
GTGCCTGATCAGCAGCTACAGCAAGGGAGGACGGGAACTGATCCTCGTCCAGTTGGGAAGCCATGCGCCGAGGATCTTCGACGACGCCCAGAAGATGGTCGCTTGGGCGGAGAGTCGCTAGGGCGGTATTGCTTCATCTTCAGACATTCTTTGCTGCGGCATGAGGCGTTGTGCAGTGTCGCAGCGCTCGGGCTGTAGCGCAGAACCAAGCCTCTGGGGAGAGGCGCGGAAGATCCCGCGCATGCGGGCCCCGGAGGGCGCCACCGCTTGCCGGGAGGCAAGTGGCGTCAAATTACAGCCGCATCGCTTACTTCTTGCCCACCACCCCATGACATCCGCAAATCCTTTGTCTACATCCAAATCAAAAACGCTCTAAATCGGGCTGTAAGGCTGAACCAAGCGCGTGGGGGCGGGCGCGGTAGACTACGACATAGTCATAGCCGGGAGGGTGCCACAGCACACCGAAAGGGAAGTGGCACCAATGCTGATGTCTGAAGTGTACCACCCCATCTTTGAAGTCCGGGTTTAAATGAGGGCACAAAAAAACCGCGGAGTTACCCGCGGTTTTCAAGTGATGTATCCGAGGGTTCTTAGAAGCCCATCGGACGGACTTTGGGCTTTGCTGCGCCCTTCTTCAAGGAACCCGAGTGGGCGTCAATGAAGTCACGCACCGCGCGGACCACGACATCACTCAAGGTGACATCTGCGTGGTCTGCAATGGCTTGCAGCATATCCTTTTCGTCCGTGGGAATGCGGACCGTCATGATCCCGTCGCGTCGTTTTGGCATGAGCACACCGTAAGGCATACCGACCGCATATCAACCCTAAAATACCGCTCAACCCAATATAATTGCATTATGTATCACTTGTGGATTCGGATAGTTAACATAAGCAGGCAACGGGGGATTTCGAGGGCTTAATCGCATGGAAGGACAAAAGGATTGGATCCACCTCATCAGAACGCGTGAGGGGCATTGCCTGCCGCCAGGTTATCATCTGTGAGAACCGAAACATTTGGTGTTGCCACCCAATTAATACCATTTCCAGATTTTATCAGGAAATCAGGAAGAAATCTCACAGAGGTTTAAGACCTCAAGATGCATCCTCTTACACATCCCCTACTTCCCCACAGTCAGCCTGCCCGCGGCAGCCTCAGGAGTCTCCTCGATGATGAAGAGATCCTCGAGACCCGCCAGGTGGAATAGCTCCCGCACGGGCTGCCCGAGCGAGGCAAAAGCCAATCCACCGCCAGCGGCCGACAGATGCCTCTGGCACATGAGAAAGACCCGGAGGCCCGCGCTGCTGACATAGGAAAGTGCGGAGCACTCCATGATGAGCTTGGAACCCGACGCCTCATACAACGGCGCAAGCCGCTCCTCCAGAACCGGGCTGGTCGCCACATCCAGGCGTCCGGCAAGCGCGAAGACGGGAATGCCATCGGCAAGTGAAAGGGTGATCTCCATCCGGAAACGATAACCATTCCGAATGCGCGGGCAAGAGCCGCCTTGCGGTTTCGCCTTCCCTTCCCTAACAATCTCCCCACTTATGGCCACGACACCCTACGACCTCATCGTCATCGGCGGCGGACCCGCCGGCTATGTCGGCGCGATCCGCGCCGCGCAACTCGGCAAGCGCGTTGCCGTCGTCGAGAAGGAGCGCGCCGGCGGCACCTGCCTGAACTGGGGCTGCATCCCGACCAAGGCTCTGCTCAAGAATGCCGAACTCTACTCCCTCATCGGCCATCACGCCGCCGACTTCGGACTGGAGGTCTCCGGTCTGAAATACGACTGGGACAAGGTCATCGGCCGCTCCCGCAAGGTCGCCGACAAACTCGCCGGCGGCATCGAGTTCCTCTTCAAGAAGAACAAGGTCGACTACATCCGCGGCGACGCGAGCGTTCCCAAGGCCGGAGTCGTCGAGGTCAAGGGAGCTGACGGCAAGGATCTGACTCTCTCAGGCGCCAAGATCCTCATCGCCACCGGCGTCGTCACCCGCGAGATGCCGGGCTTCCCCTTCAACGGCACCAGTGTCATCGGCAGCCGACACGCGCTCGCGCTGGCCAAGCAGCCCAAGGAGATCATCGTCATCGGTGCCGGCGCGATCGGCGTCGAGTTCGCCTATTTCTTCAACGCCTTCGGCACCAAGGTGACCATCGTCGAGATGATGCCCAACATCCTCCCCGTCGAGGACACCGAGGTCTCCGCCGCACTCGAGAAGTCACTCGTCAAGCAGGGGATCCGCATCCTCACCGGCACCAAGGTGGAGAAAGCCACCGCCACCAAGGAGGGCGTCCAGATCACCGTCTCCGGCGGCGCCAATGAAACCCTCTCGGCCGACGTCGCCCTCGTAGCGATCGGCGTCTCCCCGCTCCTCCCGGGCGGCGCGGCCCCCTTCAAGCTCGATGACCGCGGCTACCTCGCTGTCAACGACCGCTACGAGACCAGCATCCCCGGCGTCTATGCCGCGGGCGACATCATCGGGCCCCCGTGGCTCGCCCACGTTGCCAGCTTCGAGGCCGTCCAGGCCGTCGAGGGGATGTTCGGCAAGCGCACCCCCGCGCGCAAGCGCACCTTCCCCGGCTGCACCTACTGCCAGCCGCAGGTCGCGAGCGTCGGGCTCACCGAGCGCGCCGCCAAGGAGAAGGGGCTCAAGCTCAAGATCGGCAAGTTCCCCTTCCAGGCCAGCGGCAAGGCACTCGCGGTCGGCGAGAGCGAGGGCTTCGTGAAGCTTCTCTTCAATGAGCCGCACGGCGAACTCGTCGGAGCGCACATCATCGGGGCCGACGCCACCGAGATGATCGCCGAGATGGGACTCGCCATCACGCTCGAGGCCACCTACGACGACATCGCCTCCACGATCCACGCGCACCCCACGCTGAGCGAGGC
>JBEAOJ010000065.1:0-8214 GCA_041164985.1 Verrucomicrobiota bacterium
TTCCGCCCGTTTCCGGCAATCGTCCCAAACTGATCGCCAAAAATGCGCCAACTGAGCCTGCCACCACTCCGGCCACAGCAACGGTGCCTTCACCGGCGACAGTCCCCGCCTCTACCGGCGCATCTGTGCAGTAGTCTCTCAATTGCCCCTCTCTCTCCCCTGTCGGATAGAGGGTCTTTGCTTCAATCGCTCCCGTGATATGAAGCCTTGATTTGGGCCATGCGTCAGTGCATTGGCTACGCCGTCAATTTGTCACACGGCGTTGTGCCCATGTTCAGGATCCCCAAGCTCATTCCACCCATTCAATATTGCGAAGATTCCTTTATTTCCTTGCTCAAACCGGTAACACGGCGATTGCACTTCCTCCGGGCTGTTGGCTCAATGGAGGGATGATGCGCCTCATTGTTTTTCTGATACTTTTTGTCGTATGGGCTGATCCTGTCGGTGCTGCCTCCAAGTCACCAAGAGGCATTGTCCTGATCATTTCCGACGGCACCTCTCAGGAACTCCTGACTGCCGCCCGCTGTTACGCCGGCGGGGCCGAGGGGAATTTGGCGATGGATGGATATCCGGCGACCGCATTCGTCTCGACCTACTCGGCCAACGACATGGTGACCGATTCCGCCGCTGCGGCCACGGCCCTGGCTCGGGGAATCAAAGCGGACAATCATGTTATCGGGATGGCATCCGCCACCTCGACGAATGCACCGGAGAGCCTTCTCGATCTGGCCCGCAAGGCCGGATGGTCGACGGGAACCATCACGGACGATTCGGTCACCGGAGCCACCCCCGCCGCATTCTCCGTCGAGTGTCCTGACCGCAATCAGCATTCCCTCATCGCCTCGAAGATCGTGCCGCAGTTGGGAGTACGGGCGGACATCATTCTGGGAGGGGGAAACAAGTGGTTTCATGACATGAGCGCCACGGAGAGTTATGGAAGCGATGATCTGGAGTTGGTTCGGCGGACCGAGGCGGATCTCAGGAACCGCCCCATCTTGGCCTTCTCGCGTTGGGATGATTTCACCTCCCATGTGAAGGCCGGTCATGCACTTGAAAAGCCGGTGCTGGGGACCTTCTTTCCCGATGTCTTTCCCTATTATGCCGACGGCACGCGGGCACTGCGCCTGCGTGACATGACGGCCGCGGCGTTGGATCTGATGCTTCGTGACAAGCGCCCCTTCTTCCTGATGGTGGAGGCATCCCTTCCCGACAAGGCATGCCATCAGAATCAGGCGAAACGGGCCGTCGGAGAGGTGCTGGAACTGGATGCCATGATGGGGTTGCTCAGGGAGAAACTGCCGCCGGATGTCCTTGTGGTCGCCACCACGGATCACAACACCGGAGGTTTTGCCTTCAATTCACCGGTCCCGCGAAAACTTCGCGGCGAGGCGTTGCTCATGGAGAGCCCTGTGACCAAGGGGTCGACCTTGACCTGGGCCACGGGACCGGGAGGACCTGATCCGGTGACTCATCTGCAAGGATCGACCAATGAAGCGTTCGCCTTCGATCATGTCCAACCCGCCGCGCTGAAGGAAAGATCGGCCCGTCACACAGGAGGCGATGTCTGGCTTGTCGCGAACGGACCCGGGGCCGATGTTTTCCACGGGAGAATCGACAACACGCAGGTTTACTCGTTAATCGCCAAAGCGATCAGAGGTGGGGGGAAGCTTGAAGGGTTAAAAAGTGAAAAGTGAAAAAGTCCGAGCGATTAAACACACTGCTCTTTGAAGGCATTGAAACGTGCAGGTTTCACGCAACGGCCACAAAGGTCGCCAAGAAAGGATGAAACAGTGGTGCCCGTTGAAATCAAGGGCGTGAGAAAGCTGTTTTTTTGAAATTTCTAGAAACTACCTCGCCGTTAAAACAGAGCGACGGGGAACTCATCGTTGCGATCGTTGCGTCCTTTGCGTGAAACTCATTCCGTGCCTGTCTTTTCCGGAATATTACCCCACTCGGAATAGCGAGTAACCAAACTTTTTTAACTCCTTCCCCGCTCCCGGAATCAAGTCCCTATTCTATAGCCTAGCACCTAGCACCTCTCTGATCGTTCAGATATCGATCGCGAGGAAATCGCGGACGAAGGCGTTGCCTCCCCCGGAGCGGACTTCCTCAGGGGTTCCGATCTGCTGGATGGTTCCCTTGTCGATGATCACCACGCGGTCGGCGACGTCGAAGGCTTCCTCCTGATCGTGGGTGACGAAGAGGCTGGTCAGGTGGGTCTTGTTGTGAAACTCGGTGAGCCACGCACGGAGTTCGCGACGGACTTTCGCATCGAGGGCTCCGAATGGTTCGTCCAGAAGCAGGACCCTCGGTTCCACAGCGAGTGCACGGGCGAAGGCGACACGCTGGCGCTGACCACCCGAGAGCTGCACTGGGAAGCGGTTCTCGAGTCCTGAGAGCTGGATTGTCTCCAGCAGGGAGAGGACACGCTCCCGGATCTTTTCGTTTGTCAGACGCTTGGAGCGCGGCGCGACGCGCAGGCCGAAGGCGATGTTCTCGAAAATCGTCATGTGGTTGAAGAGGGCGTAACTCTGGAAGACGAAACCCGCCTTGCGTTCGTTGGCGCTCTTCATGGTGACGTTCTCCCCGTCGAAGAAAATCTCTCCATGATCGGCGAACTCCAGTCCCGCGATGATGCGCAGGAGGGTGGTCTTGCCCGATCCGCTGGGGCCGAGGAAGGCGACCATCTCGCCGGTCTTGATATGCAGGCTGACATCCTTCACGGCGGGAAACGCGCCGAAGTTCTTGGTGAGGGAGGTGATTTCGATGCTCATTGTCAAATGGCTGAAGGCTGAAGGCTGATGGCTGATGGAAGTGACATGGTGAATGGGGGGATGGAAAAGTGAAAAGTGGGAAAGTGAAAAGTGGAAAGGTGGCCGCTACATGATTCAATTCGTGGCTCCCTCGATTGTGGGTTCGAGCAGGGCGCGTTGGCCCGCCTCGAACTGCCGGCGGTTTTTCCACTCGGCCAGGGTCTTGAGAATGAGGGTGATGAGGGCAAGCAACGAAAGGGCCGATGCGACGGCAAAGGCATCCGCGAAGAGAAGATCGCCGTAGAGGCGTTCGATCTCCAGCGGCATGGTGTTGGTCTTTCCGCTGATCTTCGCAGAGACGACGCTGACGGCGCCGAACTCTCCCATGGCGCGCGCATTGCAGAGGATCACTCCGTAGAAGAGCCCCCACTTGATCTTGGGAAGGGTGATCCGTCTGAGGATCTGGAAACCGCCCGCCCCCAGCGTCAGCGCGGCCTCCTCCTCCTCGCACCCCTGGGCCTGCATCAGCGGGATCAGGCTTCGGGCCACGAAGGGGAAGGTGACGAAGGTTGTGGCAAGGACCATGCCCGGAAGAGCGAAGATGATCTTGATGTCATGCGCCTGGAGCCACGGGCCCATGTAGCCGCGTCGTCCGTAGAGCAGGACGTAGACCAGGCCGCCGATCACGGGGGAGACCCAGAGGGGAAGGTCGATGAGGGCAAGCAACGCCTGGCGGCCGAAGAAACGGTAGCGCGTGATCGACCAGGCGGCGGCGATGCCGAAGAGCGTGTTGGCGGGAACCGAGATCAGGGTCACCGTCAGCGTCATGAGGACCGAGTGTAGGATGTCGTAATCGCGGAACGCCGCAACGAAGTGTTCCGTTCCCTTGGCAAGTGCCCCCTGAAAGACAACCACCAGCGGCAGTCCCAGGAAGAGGATGAAGAAGGAAAGGACGATGCCGATCAGCATTCTCCGCACCCAGAGCGGCTCCGAGGTGGCGCGGAAGGCGCTGTCGGCACGCCGGTCACTGCCCGGAGGATTCCTGAAATCGATGAAGCTGGCCATGGATCGGAACGGTGGTCAGGCGGATTTGCGGAAACGGTTGCCCCAACTCTGGAGCTTGTTTCCTATCACGACGATCACGAGCGAAGCGGCCAGCATCGTGAAGCCGATCGCGGCGGCCCCGGTATAGTCATACTGCTCCAGCTTGGTGACGATCATCAGCGGGGTGATCTCGGTCCGGAAGGGGATGTTGCCGGAGATGAAGACGATGGAGCCGTATTCCCCGACGGCGCGTCCGTAGGACATGATGATCCCGGCAAGCAGCGCCGGAAGCAGGGAAGGGAGGACGACATGGCGCAGGGTCTGCCAGCGGCTTGCTCCCAGGCAGGCGGCGGCCTCCTCCACATCGGAGGAGAGTTCCGTGATGACCGGTTGCACGGCCCGCACGACGAAAGGAAAGCCGATGAAGGTCATCGCGATGAGAACGCCGGCCGGGGTGAAGGCGATCTTGATCCCAAGCGGCTCCAGGTATTTTCCGATCCACTCCGTGGGCGAGTAGAGGGCGGTGAGGGCGATTCCGGCCACGGCGGTCGGAAGGGCGAAAGGCAGATCGGTCGCGGCCTCCATCAGCCTGCGCCCGGGGAACTCGTAACGCGCGAAGATCCATGCCGCCAGGAAGCCGAAGAGACCGTTGATGATGGCGGCGATCAGCGAGATGCCGAAGGTCACGCGGTAAGTCGCGACGACCTCGGGATCGGTGACAGTTTCCCAGAAATGCTCCCACCCTCCCGAAGCGGTCCTCCCTGCCAATGCGATCACGGGCAGGAGGACGATCAGGGAAAGCCAGGTCACGGTCCACCCGAGGCTCAGGTGGAATCCGGGAAGGATGTGGCGTTTCTTGGACATGGCGAAGCAGGCGAAAAGAATGCCGTAAAACAACGGGAAAGCCAGTCGTCTTTTGAAGGCAAGGCCAGGCAAGCAAAACAGGGATAGAGATGCATGAAGGTTTTTACAGGAGTGAAGGAGATAAAAGGGATGTTCAGAACCAAGTCTTTTTCCCGTGGATGAGCCGAGGCTGCCATGCCTTTCTTACAGTCCCCTTTATCGCCTTGGCTAGCCCGGCCGTTGCTTCGCATCCGTTACGGATCCCTGTGCCTTAATCCTTTCTCTGCATCTCGGCGCCACTGCGGGAGAAATCTCAAAACCACCCACTCCAAATAGCGAGAAGCCAAATTAGATATCCATCCCCTGGGAACTGAATTGGGGGAAAATCCTTAGAATCTCTTTCACGGCGGCCAGATGAGCCTCAACCTGTTTGCCAAGCGGTGCCAGATGGGGGGTCTCGAAGACGATCTCGAAGGGTTTCGGATGTTGATCCGGCGGTGCCGAGAGAATCCCGGTGTAGCCGCCGGTGATGATCGAGCGTTGCGCCGGATGGGTGTCGATCTCGGGGCGGTGATCGCGCGGCAGGATCGACGAGGCCGCATCCAGGGAAGGCTCGAGCAGGTGGCGGGTGAGGGTGCTTCCGTTCACATACCCGTAGATTCCCTCGCTGGTGTCGTCGGTGTGGAGCGCGATGATGCCGTCGAAGCGCTTGGCCCGGAGTTCCTGTTCGATCAGCAGGACTTCCGCCTCCTCCTGCCAGAAAAGCCGGTTGAGATCCCGGCCCGACGCGCCCTCGCGGAGACCTTGATCGAATCCCCAGGGATTGCAGACCGGATAGATGAAGAGTTCGTGGAAGCGGCCGATCATCGGATGGCGCTCCAGTTGGTGCAGAAGTTGAAGGGCGGCGATCACGCCCGACTGCTCGTCACCGTGGATGCCGGCGAAGATTCCTATCCTGTAGGAGGGCGTGGAGACGGGATCGGACCAGCGGTAGCGCGGGAGATGCCGATCCCCTGACACATCGCGCAGATGCCGGGCATCGATGGCGCGGCTGCGGCCCGCAAGCTGATCCCCGTAGCGGAGGATCGACGTGGAACGATGGCCAAGGCGAGGATTGAGGGGATCCGTCCTGGATTCCCAGCCCGTCGTCGCGGTTGCTTCTGACCGAAGTGCCACGGCCGTTCGGATGCTACCTCTTGATCTCCTTGATGATCTTGTCAAAGAGACCCCGGTCATCGAAGAAGGTCTTCTGGGCCTTGGGCCAGCCGCCGAAGTCGGCGATGGTGACCAGATCGATTTCCTTGAACTGGCCTGCAAACTTGGCCTTTGCGGAGGGATCCACCGGACGGTAGAAATTCCTGCCGATGATATCCTGTCCCTCGGGGCTGTAGAGATACTCGAGGTAAGCCGTCGCCTGTTTGCGCGTGTTCTTCGCATCCACATTGGCATCGATCACCGTCACGGGGGGTTCCGCCAGGATGCTTACGGATGGAGTCACGATCTCGTATTCTCCGCCGCTCTTGGACTTCAAGAGCAGCGCCTCGTTCTCCCAGGAGATGGAGACATCGCCCAGCTTTCGTTCCGTGAAGGCGATGGTGCCCGCGCGGGCGGCAGCCGGGAGACCGTTCTTCAGGGCATTCCTGTAAACCTTTCCCACAAAGTCATGGATCTGCGCCTCGTTCCCTGCAAATTTCTTCCTGGCGTAGGCCCATGCCGCCAGGAAGTTCCAGCGGGCGCCGCCTCCCGTCTTGGGGTTCGGGGTCACGACGGAGACATCGTCGCGGATCAGGTCATCCCAGTCCTTGATGTTCTTCGGGTTTCCCTTCCGGACCAGGAAGACGATCGTCGAGGTATAGGGCGAGCTGTTGTGGGGGAGGCGGGACTGCCAATCCTTGGGGATAAGAGGCTTTTCGAAGGCTCCGGTGCTTCCCTTTTCATGGATGGCATCGATGTCGTAGGCAAGGGCCAGCGTTGCCACATCGGCATCGCTGCCATCCTGAATCAGTCTCGACTGGGATCCCGATCCGCCATGGGAGGTGGCGATCTTCACATCCTCTCCTGATTGCGCCTTCCAGTGCTTTGCAAAGGCCTTGTTGAACTCCGTGTAAAGTTCCCGGGTCGGGTCGTAGCTCACATTCAGTAGCGAGACTTCCGCTTTGAGTGAGTTGATTGCAAGGGTGCCAAGCAGTGTCACTGCAAGGGTCAGGGAGCGTGAGGTGATCATGGCTGAAGGTTGTGTTTCTGAAATGTCCGGGTGGTTTTTTATCAGCGGTTCCTTAGTCTGAGAGCGAACTGTCCTGATCGACGTCCAGGATATGGCCTTCGGAAGTCACGGTGATTTGATAGTCAGTGAAATGGGAAAGGCCTTTGAGCTCATACACTTTGCGATTTCCATGCTGACTGAGGTAGGCCGTATGGAGGTAAATTCCGGGAACGTGTTGGTCAACCGACGCGAGCACCGCGTTTGGCACAGCGGTCAACGGAATCTTGCCCTTGTCGGTATGGAGTCTGGCGGTGTTTTGAGATTTTTTTCCCGCAAAGCTGTATCCTGTGATTGCCAATGAGAGGATGAGAATCAGAGCGGTTGCGGTTTGTTTCATGGGCGAATTTTATTCGCCTCTGTCAACTTATCCACAGGGATTTATTTGTCGTCAAGTGAATAGCGATCATTGCAGTCGATTATAAAACTTGAAGGATGCCAAAAACCCTTACAGCCCTGCTGATCCCTCTGATCAGCATTGGTGAAGGGATCTTGGATGCGGAGCTAGGCGAGCAAGTATCGCTGTCTTGTACCTAACAGTCTGAGCGACCATGAAGCCGGTGCATGGATTTTGGGTGAAGAGCTAGGCGGCCAAGCGTCAGCCGTAGTTGGACCTACGGCGACAGCCGCCCCTCACAGTGAGAGAACTTGAAGTAAGCACTCTCTCGCTTGACGAAATCGGGATGGAGAACAAGGCGCGTGAGCGAAGCCGTAGTAGTGTCTACGGCGAGCGAGCTGCAACGCAGTTATCCGCCCGAGGTCGTCAGCGATCGCATTCGCCGAAGACCATGTCGATCGATCCCAAGATCGTGACGACATCGCCAACCATGTGGCCGGGGAGGAGCTTCGGGACGATGCTCAGGTTGACAAAGGACGGAGCGCGGATCTTGAGGCGGTAAGGAACGCCGCCTCCCTTGCTGTTGATGTAGAAACCGAGCTCGCCCTTGGGGTTCTCGGCTCCGAAATAGACCTCGCCGGCGGGGGCGTCGACACCCTCGGTGGTGATGATGAAGTGGTGGATGAGCTGCTCCATCTGCTGAAGAACCTCTTCCTTCTCGGGGAGGCGGCTCTTGCCGTCGACGACGTTCACCGGACCATCGGGAATGGTATCGATGGCCTGGCGCAGGATTTTGAGACTCTGGCGCATCTCCTCGATGCGGACAAGGTAGCGGTCGTAGCAGTCGCCGACCGTCCCGACCGGGATGTCGAAATCATACTTCTCGTAATCGAGGTAGGGATGGGCCTTGCGGACGTCGTATTCGACGCCGGATCCGCGGAGCATGGGGCCGGTCAGACCGTAGGCGATGGCATCCT
>JBEAOJ010000066.1:0-21885 GCA_041164985.1 Verrucomicrobiota bacterium
CCGTGTTCCAAGTCATCTTCAATCCCGTCAGCGCCGCTGAAATGAGCGCCCTTCCCAAGGATCTCCAACTCGATCTGCTCTCCGAGTTTCAGGTCCTTCCCGATGATCTCAATTCGCTCGACGGCGCCAACTTCAGCAGGATCCAACGCGACGGGCGCACCCTGCACCGATTCCGTTGCCGTGATCACCGCATCTACTTCGAGCGTCATGCGGAAGGGATCCTGATCCACCGCGTCCTTCACAAGAACACCATCCGCGACTTTCTATTCCGCTCGAAGCTCCCGATGAATGACGGCGACGATCAGGGCGATCAGGCCGAGAGCACCGACCAGTTCTGGAAGATGATTCAGGAAACTCCGGCCGCCACGACCGGAGAGAAGCTCTGATGCAGCGCTTCGGCTCAGAGGAGGAACGCCTCCGGGCCTTCCCGGTGGCAGGCAAGAGGATCTTCCTAGCCCACGCCGGAGTCACCTCCCTCCCCGCCTGCGCTGCGGACGCGATGACCACCTACATCACCGAGAGCAGTGTGGATCAGCAGGAGTTCGGGGGCGTTCTCAAGGTGATCACCTCGACCCGCCGTGATGCGGCCGCATTACTAGGGGCTGATCAGGGCGAGATCGCCCTGCTGGGACCCACTTCACTGGGCCTGAGTCTCTTTGCCAATGGTATCGACTGGAAATCAGGTGATGAGGTGGTTCTTTACGGCGAGGACTATCCCGCCAATGTTTACCCGTGGCTCAATCTCCAAAGACGCGGTGTCATTATCAGATACCTGCGGACGCAAAGCCTCGGCCGAATCACCCCGGAATGCGTCGAGGCGTCCCTTACTCCCGCAACCCGTCTTGTTGCACTCGCCTCCTGCCACTTCCAGACGGGATGGCGCATCGACATTCCCGCGATCGGTTCACTGCTGCGCAAGCGCGGCATCCTGTTCTCCCTTGATGCGATCCAGACACTCGGCGCCTTCCCCACGCCCTCTTCTGAGGTCGACTTTCTCTCAGCCGACGCCCACAAGTGGCTGCTCGGACCGCTTGCTGCCGGCATCGTTTATGTCGCCAAGGAGTGCTTCGAGACCTGCCGTCCCACGCTTCTGGGATCGTGGAATGTGAAGTCACCCGATTTTCAAGCCCAGCAAGTCATTGAGTTCGAGGAGGGTGGCCGCCGTTATGAACCGGGTGTTCTTAATGTCGCGGGTATCTACGGCATGAGGGCATCGATCAACTTGATCCGTGGACAGGGACTCGATTCTGTCTCTTCGCTTATCCTGGATCGCCGCGACCGCTTGGAGCAGGGTCTCGCCGGGCTAGGCTTCGAGTTCCTTTCACCCACCGCCGATGAACCGCTCCGTTCCGGCATCGTGACCACGCGCCATCCTGCAAAGGATCCGACCGTTCTCTTCGCCGCGATGGAAAAGGCCCTCATCTCCGCCTCCTGCCGCAAGACCCGTGATCACGGCACCTGGCTCCGCTTCAGCCCCCACTTCTACAACACCACCGCTGAGATCAACCGCGTCCTCGATGTCCTCTCAGAAGCTATCAAGTGATCAATCTAGAGATCAGGAACACAGGAAAAGACGTTGAAAACTACAAGGATTACTTTCAAATCCCGGCTCAATCCGCTTTTCGGATTCCCTGAATTTCATCCTTCATCATTTTCCCTCGCATCCCCCTCTGACCTAACAGTCTTCAGCCTAAACCGCTAACAGCCTTTCCCTATGCTTCCCGTCGAGCACAACGATCCTGTCAATGCCTCCATCCTCGCCATCTCCGAGGACAAGATCTCAGGATTCCATGAGGATCCCTTTGCCGAGGTGGCCCGACAGTCAGGACAAACCCTTGAGACGGTCCTGACCCGTATCCGTGCGATGCTGGAGGCCGGAACGATTCGCCGCGTACGCCAGACCCTGATTGCCAACAATCTTGCCGAGGGGGCCTTGGTCGCCTGGAGGGTTCCCGAAGTGCGGCTTGATGAGGCCTTCGACTTCCTCTTCAAGGAGGATCCCTTCTCCGGTCACGTTGTTGTCCGCTCCACGGATGCACGGATCGAGGGCGGCGCATTCCGCCTCTGGACCACGCTGAAGGTTCCCGCAGGATTCTCCCTCACGGATCATTGCGAACTGCTCGCCAAGCGGATCGGGGCCGATTCATTCCGCATCATGCAGGCCAAGGGGATCTTTGCATTGGGTGTCGGTCATGTGCGCCGCAAGAACTGTGAACCGGGGACCCGTTCCGAGGAGCCCGCGACCATGATGCAGCCCGCCGTCGTGCATCTCACCGATCTGGAGTGGAGCGTCCTGCTGGAACTCAAGAGGGAGTTCACTCCGGATGAGATCACCCCCCTCCCCTGGCTGAAGCGCGCCGAGGCTGCCGGTGTCACCCCGGAGGTCTTCTACTCCGTGGCGCGATCCTTTCTGGAGAGAAAACTTCTCGGTCGCTTCTCCACGTTCCTCGAGCATGTGAAGCCCTCCGCAACCGGTGTCCGCGTCACCCGGTTCAACGCCCTCTTCCATTGGGCGGTCCCTCCGGGCAGGGAACGTGAGGCCGGGGCCGAGATCGGAAGGCACGACATCATGACGCACTGCTACTGGCGCGAAGGGGGCCCCGACTTCAACAACGTCAACATCATGGGAGTGGCTCATGGGACCGACAAGGGCCGGGTCCTCGAGCACAAGGCCGCCATGGACCGCCACTTGCAGGAAGCGGGCATCCCCCTACTCTATACCAATGTCTTCTGGGGGGGGCGAAGCGAGATCAAGCCCTCCGAGATCTCTCCCGTGATCTACCGGGAGTGGGTGAAAAGGATGAAGTAAGGAAACAGCAGGTCGGGAACCCCGATCGAGAACTCTGAGATCAGACTGATTTCAGTGCCTTTTTCATTCTTTATTTTTCCTTTTGCCTTTCGTCTCCAGATCCGTCAAGGTAACCAACTCTTATGAAAGCCGGTCTTCATCCCGATTACAACGACACCACGATCATTTGCGCCTGCGGAGCCGCTTACAAGACCCGCTCCACTCGCGAGAACATCAAGATCGGCATCTGCTCTTCCTGCCACCCTTACTTCACCGGTGAGCAGAAGTTCATCGACACCGCGGGACGCATCGAGAAGTTCGCCCGCCGCTACGGCAATGTCCGCGCCACCCGCGCGACCAAGCCGAAGCTTGCCAGCAAGGCCTAGCTGACGACTCCCGACACGCGTCGGGAGAACCTCGGCACACGGTGACACGTGGCTTGGCGGTTTCCCGATTAAGCCGCCATGAATCTAGATTTCACTCCCCTCATCGCCAAGCGCCGTGCGCGCTTCGACGAATTGGAGAAGTCCATCACGGATCCGTCACTTTTTGACGACGCCAAGAAAGCGCGGGAGGTCCTCAAGGAGCATGCGCGGGTCAAGGAACTCCTCTCCACGTGGGACGAACTCGAGGGGTGCCGCAGGCAGTTGATCGAAAACGAGGAACTGGCCAAGGGGAGCGACGCGGAGATGGCCGAACTGGCCAAGGTCGAGATCGAGGAGATCAACGCCCGCATCCCCAGACTCGAGCAGGCCGTCCTCATCACCCTTCTTCCTCCGCAACCCGACGATGACCGCGACGCCATCGTCGAGATCAGGGCCGGAACCGGTGGTTCCGAGGCGGCGATCTTTGCCGGTGACCTCTACCGCATGTACACCCGCTACGCCGAGGCGAACGGCCTACGCACCGAGATGCTGGAGGCAAGCCCCAACGATGCGGGCGGCTTCAAGGAAGTGATCTTCCAGGTCTTTGGAGACGATGTCTTCCGCAGGCTCCGTTACGAGAGCGGCGTGCACCGCGTCCAACGTGTCCCCGCCACCGAGGCCCAGGGCCGCATCCATACATCCACGGCGACCGTGGCCGTCCTTCCCGAGGCCGAGGAGGTCGATGTCGAGCTTCGTCCCCAGGATCTCCGCATCGAGGTCTGCCGTGCCGGCGGCCCCGGAGGACAGGGTGTCAACACCACCGACTCCGCCGTTCAGGTGATGCACATCCCGACTGGAAAGATCGTCCGCTGTCAGGACGGGCGCAGCCAGCAGAAGAACAAGGAAAAGGCACTCACCATTCTCCGTTCCCGACTGCTTGAGGAAAAACGCGAGGAGGAGGCTCAGAAATACGCAGCCCACCGCAAGAGCCAGATCGGCTCCGGCGGCCGCGAGGAGAAGATCCGTACCTACAACTTCCCCCAGAACCGCCTCACCGACCACCGGATCGGACTGACACTCTACAACCTCGACCGTGTCATGGAGGGGGAAATAGCCGACCTGATCGCGGCCATAGAGGCCGCCGACACCCAGGATCGCCTCGAGCAATCCGCCTCCGAGGGCAACTGAGGATGGCGACGGCCATGATGTCATTGCTGGAGGTCCTCAAGGGGGCCTCCGACTTTCTGGGAAAACAGGGGGTGGAATCACCTCGCCTCAATGCCGAGCACCTGCTTGCCCATGTTCTCGGGATCAAGCGACTCGAACTCTATCTCCAGTTTGACCGACCCCTGGGGGAGAGGGAGCGGGAACCGCTGCGCGATCTGGTACGAAGACGCGGCACCGGCATCCCTCTTCAGCATCTCCTTGGCACGACTGAGTTCTGCGGCAGAACATTCAAGAGCGATGCGCGCGCACTCATCCCGAGACCCGAGACCGAGCAACTGGTTGAGCGCGCGCTGACCTATTCCTCCGCTGCCTCCATCCTGGATATCGCCACCGGGAGCGGCGTGATCTCGCTGACCCTGGCTCTTGAGCGGCCCGAGGCGATCGTCTCGGCCACCGACATCTCCCCCGAGGCACTCAGCCTTGCCAAGGAGAATGCCGCTTTACTCGGCATCGATCGTGTCACTTTCCATGAAGCTGACCTGATGCCACCGGGAGAGTCCACCTTCAAACTTATCACCGCAAACCTCCCCTACATTCCCTCCGGCGAAATCCCCTCCCTCAGCCGTGAGGTGCGCAACGATCCGATTCTTGCACTCGACGGAGGGCCGGAGGGACTCGACCTGATCCATCGCCTCGCCCCACTTGCCTTCGAGCGGCTTGATTGCGGCGGACACCTCCTTCTCGAGATAGGCATCGGGCAGTCCGAGGCTGTCATGGCCTGCCTTGCGGGGCATAATTATCGCGACATCGTCGCCCTTCCCGATTACCAAGGGATCCCACGATTCATCGAAGCAGTCAAAGGCAATGGATAAGATTCTCGTACACGGAGGCCGAAGCCTCGAAGGCAATGTCCGCATCGGCGGCTCCAAGAACTCCGCCCTGCCGATTCTGGCGGCCACCCTCCTGACGAAGGAAAAGTGCGTCATCGACCGGGTACCCGACCTGAGCGACATCCACTACATGCTCACCATCCTGAGCCAACTCGGCGCCGAGGTGGAACGAGCCAGCGGTGTCGTCCAGATCCGTGCCGAGACGATCGCAACCGAGGCGCCCTACGAGATCGTTCGCAAGATGCGCGCCTCCGTCTGCGTCCTCGGCCCCCTGCTCGGACGCGAAAAGATGGCCAAGGTCTCCCTTCCCGGCGGCTGTGTCATCGGCGACCGCCCGATCGACCTTCACCTAAAGGGTTTCGAGGCGCTGGGTGCCAAGGTCACCGTCAAGGGCGGCGATATCCTGCTCGAGGCGAAACAACTCAAGGGAGCCCGTATCAATCTCCGCGGCCGCCACGGACCCACCGTCCTCGGCACCGGCAACATCATGATGGCCGCCGTCCTAGCCGAGGGAACCACCGTGATCGAAGGTGCGGCCGAAGAACCTGAAGTCGTTGATCTCGCTGATTTCCTGATCTCGATGGGTGCCAGGATCACCGGAGCAGGGACACAGCATATCGAGATCGAGGGAGTGAAGGAACTTCACGGAGCCAAGCACACCGTCATTGCCGACCGCATCGAGGGAGGAACCTTCCTGGTTGCCGGGGCCATCACCGGGAGGAAAGTCACCATCACACGCACGGAGCCCAGGCATCTGGGAGCAGTACTTGAGGCCCTGACCAAGGCGGGATTCGACCTCAATCATACGGAGGATTCCGTCACCATCTCTCCGAACGGTTCGCGCAAGCCTCTCCATCTCGAGACGCTCCCCTACCCCGGCTTCCCCACCGACATGCAGGCCCAGTTCTGTGCCATGCTTTCGACAATGCCTGGTACCAGCGTCATCACGGAGACCGTTTTTCCACAGCGCTTCATGCACGTCGCGGAACTCAAGCGCATGGGAGCCGACATCAATCTCACCGACCATCGCGCCACCATCCATGGAGTCGAACGCCTCAGCGGCGCTCCCGTCATGGCGAGTGATCTCCGTGCCTCAGCGGCCCTCGTCCTGGCAGCCTTGCCCGCCGATGGAGTAACCGAGATCAACCGCGTCTATCATATCGACCGCGGCTACGAAGCCATCGACGAAAAATTGAATGGCCTCGGCGCCCACATTGAGCGCGTCAAAGCCTGAGGGTGATTTCAGGGTATTCGTCCATCCGGGCCATGCGTTTTGAATTCAAAACCGGCCTTCTCTATGTTGATGACAGCACCTTGCTTCCGAAATGAATGATTGAATCAGGAAAGCGAGGAGCATGATGGCGGCAATCACGACGCTCGGTTCGGGGACAGGGACGATTTGAGTAAAGCCACCCGATGAAGGACCACTGAAGGATCCTTCCCCCATGAAGGCACTGGAGGTGGTGCTGCCGCTGTAAAATCTGATATTTCCGAGTGCAGAGGCAAAGGATCCTTCGGTTGCCGCATAGAGTCTGGTGAATTGACTGGCTCCACCTGTGGCGGAGGATTGTCCATTGAGATTGGTCCCATTCCAGTTGAAGATGGAGAGGGTGTAGGTACTCAATCCGCTGATGTTGCTAAAGTAGATGGAGGAAGTTCCCGAGAGGGCCGCGAAGTCGATGGAACTGTTGGCCGTCAGGGTCAGGGAGGCGAAGGTCTGGCTGAAAGCGCGGGTTGATCCGGCCCCCATGGAGAGTTGTCCACCGCCTAGGGTCAGGGCGGCGTTGGTGTTGATGCTGTTGGCCAGCGTGGATCCAAGCAAGAGGGTCGATCCGGAATTCACCGTGACGTTCGTGGTTGCAGTCAGCCTGCCGCTTGCACCGAGGCTAAGGGATCCGCCGGTGACCATGGTCGAGCCGCCGTGGGCTGATAGGCCGGTCAGCATCTGGGAGAAGGCTCCGCTTTTGAGGATATTGCCGCTTCCCGAGATGGATCCAGCGTAGGTAACGGTGCCTGTGCCCGAGTTGGTGATCGTCAGGGTGCGCGAATTCAGATTCACGGTCGAGGAGGAGGCGCCTCTGAGGGAAGCGATGGTCTGGCTGGCACCCAAGTTCACTGTCGAGCCGCCGGAACCGGTCGAGTCGAGTGAAAGAGCTCCCGCACCATTGTTGGTCGGGAGTGTGCTGTTCACATTGAGGGTCGCCCCGTTCCGAACATGTGCCGTACCGATGTAGCTGTTGCTACCGGAGAGCGTGACGGTGCCTCCGCCGATCACGAGGTCGGTGTTGGTCGAGCCTCCGGCAATACCGCCGGTTACGTTGATGCCTCCCGTGCCGCCGCAAAGGGTGAGGTTTAGGGTGGTGCTATTGTTGGTGATGGTGCCGCTCAGGGTCAGAAGGGAGTTGGTCAGGTTGCCGATGGCGGCGCCTCCCGAACCCACCATGATCGCATTGTTGAGCGTGGCCACGCCGCTGCCGATATAGGAGAGGAGTGTGGCATCGGCCAGAGTGATGACGTTGGTTCCGATGGCGGATGCACCATTGATGGTGAGAGTGCCGCCGATGATTGTGGTAGCGCCACCGTAACTGTTTGATCCGGTAAGGGTCAGGGTGCCCGCTCCTGACTTGTTCAATGCACCCGCTCCGATGATTGATCCGCCAAAGGCGTTGTTTCCGCCGTTGATATTCAGAATGAGTGTGCCCGCGCTGTTGGTCACGCTTCCCGATCCGGTGAGTCCGGCGAGTGTCTGGTTGAAGCCGCCGAGGTTCAGGGTGGCGCCGTTGCTCAGAGCGACGCTACCGGCGACATTGAGCCGATTGTCCCCGCCTGAGAGTGCCAGTGTTCCCGCGGAGACAGTGCTGATCCCCGTATAGGTGTTTGCACCCGAGAGGGTGACGGTTCCCGCCCCCCCCTTGGCGAGGGCTCCGCTGCCGCCAAGGATGGCGCTGATCAGACCATTGGTCACGCTGTAGGTAGATCCCGTGAGCACACCGGTCGTTCCGGTGATACTACCGCTCCCCAAGGTGACTGCACCCACGGTGTCGCTGAAGGCACCGATGCTGAAGACACCCCCGCTCACCGTGACGGCACCTGCAATGCTGTTATTGGTGCCGATTGCCAGCGTTCCTGCATTGATTGTGGTAGCGCCACCGTAACTGTTTGATCCGGTGAGGGTCAGGGTGCCGGTTCCGATTTTGGTGATCCCGATCGGTGTGGAACCAACTTGCGAGATATTCCCGCTGACCAGAAGTTGTGCACCCGCTCCCGTGTTCCAGACACTCTCCCCGGCAAGAGCGATTGCAACGGCCAATGTCTCAAGATTCGTGCTGTTATCAGTGATGTTGGTGCCCCCGTTCAATGTCAGCAGGGAGGTGGAATTGGTCAGGGTGAAGGAGAGGGCTCCTGCACCAAAGGTGATGCTGTTGAATGTGGCGGAGGAACTGAAATCAAGGACTGATGAAGAGTATGCATTGGCGTTGGTGAAAATCAGATCGGCGTTCTGATCCCCAAATCCGTTGGGACTCCAGTTACCGGCCTTGAAAAGGTTTGTCTGATCAGTTCCTGCTCCTCCTCTTGCTCCACCTTGCCATGTGTAGGTCTTGGCAAAGAGATCCGCACCTCCTGTCAGGGCAATGATGGCAAATGCTGTCAGTAGCTTGAGGAGGGATGTACATCGGACAAAACGGATTGGTTTCATATTCCCACCATTTTTCCAGCCACAGATGGACGGCGGTAGATGGGGAAACGACTATCTAGGGCTAAGCGCAACCACTATGCGGATGAAATTGGTAGAGAGCTGATCAGCGATTCCCAAGGCGTGGGGAAATGTTTCGGAGAAGATGCCGAATGAATTTCACGCAAAGGACGCAACGGGCGCAAAGAGGAGGTACTCGACACTGTGTTTTTCTGAGAGGGTCGTGTTTTAAGAAGCTAAATAAACACCATTTTTACGCCTACCGTTTCAGCGTGCACTTCTCTTCAGTCCTACCTTGGCGCCTGTTGCGCCCGTTGCGTGAAACTGGACTTCCATCAATCCTGTGGCAACTGCGAGGGGCTCGACTTTTTCGTGTTCGTTCCGCCGTTTTCCCTCCGCCTCGCTGCCTCTTACTCAACCGGGCTTTCCAGAGTGCCGATTCTCTGGATCTCCACTTCGACCTTGTCGCCAGGTTGGAGCCACCGCTGCGGTGTTCTACCCATCCCGACACCCTCAGGGGTTCCCGTGAGGATGATCGTTCCAGCCTCCAGTGTCGTGTCACCGCTCAGGAATTCGATAAGGGATGGTACATCAAAGATCATGTCCGCGGTATTGGAATCCTGAAGGATTTCGCCGTTCACCCTCGTGGCGAACCGCAATGTGTTGGGATCGGTGATTTCATCCGAAGTGACAATCCACGGGCCCATCGGGGCAAAGGTGTCGAAGGACTTTCCCCTGCACCACTGGGAGCCACCCCAATCCTTCTGCCAGTCGCGGGCACTGACATCATTGGCAATCGTGTAGCCAAGGACGTGACTGAGGGCGTTCTCGCGTGTGGCATTGCGGCAGGTCTTTCCGATGACGACGGCGAGTTCCCCCTCGAAGTCGACCTGCGTGGAGACAAGCTTGCGTGGAATCACGATCGGGGCACCGGGATCGCGGAGTGCCGAAGGATTTTTGAAGAAAAGGACGGGATACTTGGGAATCTTCGCCCCCATCTCCTCCGCATGCTTCCGGTAGTTCAGACCGATGCAGAGAATGGCGGCAGGAACCATCGGTGCCAGCAGTGTGAAGTCGGTAACAATCTTCCCTGTTGGATGCACTCCCTGAAAAGGATCCCCCGAGAGGATCTCCATCGAGGTTCCCTGAGGGTCAATCGGTCTGGCATAGTGGACCTCCTCCTCACCGTTGCCGATCCGAATCCGTGCGATCTTCATGATTCCAGGATCTGCATTAGATGCGTGAAGAACAAAGAATTTTATCAGGAAATCTGCTGCAATCCCAAACACCAGCTTCTAACTCCCAGCTTCCAGTTGCATGGCCGAGCCATGCAACTGCGGACCCAGGTAGCAATGGGACCCTACGGAGAGAAATCCGTGACTCATTAGGAGACGGCGATAGAAAGCGGCGCTTTGCAGTCCCTCCTTGGGAAAATCGCCGATCAGCGAATCCTCTTCGGTGTAGAGTTCCAGAAAGGCGATGCCCGCGGCGCGATGTGCAAGGGATTGAAGGCCGAGTTTCAACTCCTCCAGAGGCAGGTAGAAGAGGGTGTCGCTGCAGACAATCAGGTCGTATGAATCTGCGAGACCGATCTCCTCCAAAGTAGCGAAGGTCCCGAGGCGGATGTTCCTCTTCCTCCCGAATCTTCCGACGGCGTAACTGCTGGCATCGACGCCGGTGTAGCGGATGCCGGGGCGGAGCGACTTCAGGGCAGAAAACCAGTTCCCCTCACCGCAACCGGCGTCCAGGACGGTGCGAACCGGACGTTCCAGATAATATTCGGCGACCGAGAGCGCGAGCGCCGCCTTCCTGCGAATCGAGGCAACCGATTTCACACGGGTCTCCGGATCACGATACCACCGGTCGAAATAGGCCCGGTCGTAGCGCCCGGAGGGATTTTTGCTCATGCAAAAATGTAGCTGGAAGCTGGTAGTTTGGATCTAGGGTGGATGGAAAGGGTGACGCGATAACCAGAAATAATAGCCCTAGCTCCTAGCTTCCGGATCCCATCTGCCTCCTCGGCTTAGCCGAGGAAAGAGCAGATGTAGTGACAGGGATCCACTTCCACCGTGATGCTGAAGCCGGAGTTGGCGGGTACTTCAAAGGCTTCCCCGCCTGTGTATCCGTTGCTCTTGTCCGAACCGTCGAGCACGACATCACAACGACCCTCGACAATCTCCATGCGCTCGGCCTTGCCGGTGCCGAAGTGATAACTTCCCGGCAGGATGACCCCAACTGTCTTGTGCTCCCCTTCCCTGGTGATGACGGTGTGGGAGATGACCCGGCCTTCGAAGTAGACGTTGGCCTTGGCGTGAACGATGACATTTGTGAATTCCATGACGAGGGTCATCGGTTGCAGAGCCCTTCTTGGCAAGTTCAAAGAGAGTGGAGCTTGAAACTTGACGATGGAAACTCACGGGGCGCAACGCGGGAGGTCATACGGAAACGGAAACCGAAGGGATTTCCTTGATGCTTATCGCGATCCGGAATTAAGTTTTAATCATATTTGGGGGGTATAGCTCAGTTGGTAGAGCGTCTCGTTCGCAATGAGAAGGTCTGGGGTTCGACTCCCCATACCTCCACCAAAGACTAGATCGGGAGGAAAAACCAGGGCCCACCCGGGATTGACCAGAGATTTCAGGGAGGATAACCAAGTTGACGTGCATCGCTCCATCCTCCGTTATCTGGCATTTTTTTTCCTGATTGCCCCGCTCATTTTGACAGCGACCGATGCCGTCGCCGAAAGCAACTACTGGAGTGGACTGAGTCCAAGACAAAAGGAGATCCTCAACTCCGGGGAAACCCTCATCCTCGAGGAGGATATTCCTGGGAACCCTTGGCCCCGCTTCATTGTCTACCAACTCGTGAAGGCGACTCCGGCTCAGGTGGCCGCGGTCTTCTGGGATCTTCGGCTTGATCCCAAGTATGTGCCGAACTGCCTCTCGGTGACGGTCGTTTCAAAACCCTTGCCCCATGTCATCGATGGCGAGTACACGCTGAAGATGCCGTTCTTTCTTCCAGACGAGGTCTATGTCTCTCGGAACACCCTCCATCGCCGCACGCCCGAAGATTACGAGATCTCGTGGGTTGTCCTTCGTTCCCGTTATACCAAGTCGTGTTCCGGTAATCTTTCCCTGCAGAAACACGAGAAGGGAACGCTGCTCCGCTACAGCAATCAGGTGGAACCCGGAAGCAGGATCGCCGGGATCATGAAGAACAATGCAGGCCACCAGGTTGTTGCAAGCGTGAAGGCGCTGACCTCGCAGGTAGTCAGGGAGTTGGAACACCCTGCGGATCTGCTGGAGAAGCAAATGATCGCGCTCGATGAGGCGCTGGGATCACCGTCAACTCGGTGACGACGCTTCATTTTTCCACTTACGAGTGGATCATGCTGCTCGCGGGAGCTTTTTCCTGCGGACTTTCCAAGGGGGGATTTGCGGGGTTTGGCATGATCATGATCCTGCTGATGGCCATGGTCATTCCACCGAAAGAATCGACCGGCGCCGTACTCCCCCTGCTTATCGCCGCCGATTTGATGGCGATCGGGGGATTCCGACGCCATGTTGATTGGAGGGAGTTACGCGGACTGCTTCCCTCAACGTTTGCCGGTTTGGTGGCAGGATGGCTTCTGATGGCGAGGATTCCGGACTCCCTCTTCGGTCCTGTTCTCGGTTGGATGATCCTCGCGATGATGGTTCTGGTGGTCTGGCAGCGTCTTGACCGCAGGATTCTCGACGCCGTGATGCATCATCGTCTCCTCTCCAGCTTCTCAGGTTTTGCCGCCGGGGTCTCCACGATGATGGCCAATGCAGGGGGACCCGCGATGACCTTTCACTTGTTGACAAAACGCTTCGACAAGATGGCTTTTGTCGGTACGAGCGCCTGGTTCTTTTTTGTCATCAACCTCACCAAGGTCCCCCTCAGCCTGAATCTTGGCTTGATCTCCCGGTCATCACTGCTCCTTGATCTCATGCTCGTCCCCTCGATCGCAGTAGGCTTCCTCACGGGAAAATTCTTGCTGGGTAAGGTTTCGCAGAAACCATTCGAGTGGCTGGTCGTGCTGATGGCGACCGCCTCGGCAATCAAACTGATCCTTTCCTAGTCTGCTTCTCCGCTTCCTCAGGGGGGGGAATGAAGAAGATCTGGAACGATCGAGGTGCCCTATTCGCCCAAGGCCTGCATCAGATCTTTCTGCTGCTGCCTGATGAGTTGCGGTGATTCCCTCGTTTCTTTCTCCACCTGATTCACCAGTGCCCGGACGCTTTCCACCACGCGATCCTTGGCCGGTGATCGCATCAGGACGGCCACCCTGCTGTGTGGTGCCATGAAATTGCGGTATCGGATGAGGGTTTTGCCGGAGAGCGGCTCCAGAAGGACACTCCCGTTGCAAGACTTGGCGTATCTGGACTCCAGAATGTGCCAGGTGATCTTGTATCGCCCCGGGGGCTGGGGGATCAGTTCGATCCGGGAGGTGTACACCTCGTCAGGGAGAAAAAAAGGCATCTTTAGCGTGAATTCGGCCACTTGTACGGGAGGAGTTGGACGCTCGACGATACGGACATTGCGGCAGCCCGAAAGATACCGGGTGTCGAGTTTACTGTCCCAAAAAACACCCGCGACTTCCTCCGGAGAGCAGTTGGCGATCTGGTAGATGGTGAGGATGGGCCACGGCTCACCGGGGACATCCTCCTCGATCACGACGGCTTTTCCGGAGGAAAGCTGTGCTTTTTGATTCGCGCTGAGTTCCTCCCAGGATGGGATCGTCGATGCTCGGGTGAAATTCAGTGAGGCGCACAGCATCAGCAGCCATGCAAGGTATCGTGACATTGAGGGACGGTAGCCTTCCCTCTACACCCCGGCAAGCAGAGCCGCCCGAGTGATCCGTCAACCGGGGAGCGCTTCGTTCCTGTAGGCTTGTGCGAGAAGCGTGACCGGCTGGGTGACCCGGATGTCCGAACCGGATTGTTTCAGCCCGTTGGCCAACTGCAGATGGCAACCGGGATTGCAGGTGGCCACGACGTCCGTTCCGGTGGCCTCGATATGCCCGATTTTCCTCCGCTGAAGCGTGGCGGCAGTTTCGGGCTGGGTGATGTTGTACACCCCGGCGCTGCCGCAGCACCAGTTGGACTCGGGGAGTTCGACAAGCTTCACACCGGGGATTGCCTTGAGGATTTGACGCGGTTGTTTGGTGATCTTCTGGCCGTGGCAGAGGTGGCAGGCCTCGTGGTAGGTGACCTCTCGGAGCGCTTCGTTGCATCCGGTCTTGGCCTCCGGAATCCGGAATCCGATCTCCACCAGCCACTCATTAATGTCCTTGAGCTTCCGGTCCCATTCCACGGCGCGCGCGGCATAGGCCGGATCACCGGCCAGAAGCCGGCCGTAAGTCTTGAGATGCGATCCGCATCCGGCGGCGTTCGTGATGATCGCATCGAAGGCGAAGGGATCGAACTGGTCGATCATCCGCCGCGCCAAAGCGCAGGCGGTCCCGGCCTCGCCGTTGTGGGCATGGAGCGATCCGCAGCACGACTGCACGGCGGGGGTGACGACTTCGCAGCCGTTGGCCAGCAGGACGTCGGCGGTGTCGCGGTTGATGTCGGCAAAGACCAGATCCTGCACGCAGCCCGTGAGCAGCCCCACCCGGTAGCGCGCGGCCTCTCTCGGGGTCTCGACCGGACGGATCACCTGATGAGAGAAGCGTGACAGAATATGGGGCGTCTGCGGCTCGAGCGTGCGGAGCCTGCCCGGCAGCAGACGGGTCAATCCCAGGGTGCGCACCAGGGACTGGGCGCCGCTTGCCTGGAAGAGCCAAAGAAGCCGCCCCACCAGACGCAGGAGGCGCGGTCGGGTGAAGAGCCCTCGCAGAACGAGAGAACGGACGGCAGAACGGGTCGGCGAGGCCATGACTCCGGACCGCTCGACATCGGCTCGTGCCACCTCGAAGAGATGGGCGTAGTCGACACCGGCAGGACAGGCGGTCTCGCAGGCCAGGCAACCGAGGCAGTAGGACATCTCCTCGCCGAATGCCCGCGAGAGTTCCAACTTGTCGTCGGCGATGGCCCTCATGAGGGCGATGCGTCCGCGGGGACTGTGCTTTTCGACCTTGGTGGCGTCGTAGGTCGGGCAGGTGGGCAGGCACATCCCGCAGTGCATGCACTGCTGGAGGACGGAGTAATCGAGGTTTTTCAGCGTCTCCCCTCCGGGAGCAGGAACCTGGGTTTGTGTACTCACGCGACGGGCGATGGATCGAAGATTTTTCCCGGATTGAGGATGCCCCGGGGATCGAAGGAGCGCTTCATGCGCCGCATGACCTCGACATTGAGTTCCCCGACGGCTCCGGGTAGGAAGGCTTTCTTGGCGACTCCGACACCATGCTCGCCGGTGATCGTGCCGCCGAGTTCCACCGCCTTGGCGAAGATCTCCTTCATCGCCTCCTCCACACGGTGCATCTGCTCATCGTCCTTTTCGTTGGTAAGGAAGGTGGGATGGAGGTTGCCGTCACCCATGTGGCCGAAGGTACCGATCCGGAGCTGGTGACGCTCTGCCACCTCCTGAATGTGCCGGACCATCTCGGGAAGTCGGTCGCGCGGGACGGTGGCATCCTCGAGGATCGTGGTCGGTCCCACGCGGGCGAGTGCGGAGAAGGCGGTGCGACGTGCGGCGGCTAGTCCCGCCGCCTGTTCCTGCGTGGAGGCGGTTTCCACCGACAAGGCCCCGTTTGCGAGGGCGATCTCCTTCATGGCGGCGGCCTCCTCCTCAACGGCGGCGGGGTGTCCGTCGCTCTCGATGAGCAGCAGCGCTTCGGCTTCGCGGGGAAGTCCGATGGAGGCGTAATCCTCGACGCAGTTGATGGTGACGCGGTCCAGGAACTCCAGGGTGCACGGGATGATCTTCGCGGAGATGATGGCCGAGACGGTGCGCGCCGCGTTCTCCATATCGTCGTAGACGGCGAGCATCGTTTTCCGCGCGGCCGGAGGCGGGATCAATTTCAGCAGGACCTTGGTGATGACCCCGAGGGTTCCTTCCGAACCGATGAAGAGATCGCGCAGGCTGTAGCCCGCCACATCCTTGACGCACTTGTTACCAGTCCAGATTACCTCCCCGTCGGGGAGGACCACCTCCAGACCCATCACGTAGTTGCGGGTCACCCCGTACTTGAGGCCGCGGAGTCCGCCGGAGTTCTCCGCCACGTTCCCGCCGATCGTGGAGATCTTCATGGAGCCGGGGTCCGGCGGGTAGAAAAGACCGGCCCCGGAGGCCGCCTCGGCGATCGAGGCGGTGATGACGCCCGCCTCGGCAAGCAGTGTCAGGTTGGCCGAGTCCAACTCGAGGATCCTGTTCATCTGCGAGAGGCAGAGGAGAATGCATCCCGAGGTGGGGAGGCTTCCCCCGCTGAGTCCGGTGCCCGATCCCCGCGTAACGACGGGGATGGCGCGCCCCGATGCGAATCGGAGCACTTTGGAGACCTCGTCGGTCGATCGGGCAAAGACCACCACTCCGGGTACCTGCTGGAGCGCTGCCGTGCCGTCATAGGAATAGGCCAGGAGTTCCTCGGCTTCCGACCTGACGTCCAGGTCCGGATGGATCCTCAGGAGTTCCTCACGCAGCGAGGAGTTATCGTTTCTCATGAACGCCGAGGATACCACCGCAGTTTCACTACACAAAACCAAAACGATAAAAGCTCCTCACCGGCTCGAGAGAGTGCCGAGGTTTTATCCCATTCATTTCTCAATCAATTATCCCCTCACCCCCTCTATCATTGTGCATTTCAAGAAATCGTAGGATTTTTCTTCAGCCTTCAGCCGCCAGCCTTCAGTCTTTCATGTCATGTCCCGAATAGCCGAGGAGAGTATCCGCAAGGTCGCCGATTCCAGCGACATCGTGGAGATCATCGGCGGCTATTTTCCGCTCAAGCGTGCCGGGACGAGCTATCGGGCTATCTGTCCGTTCCACAAGGAGAAGAGTCCCTCTTTCCATGTGAATCCCTCGCGCCAATCGTTTCACTGCTTCGGGTGCGGTGCGGGCGGGGGTGTCTTCCGGTTCGTGATGGATTACGAGCACCTCGATTTTCCCTCCGCAGTCCGCAAGCTTGCCCAACGCGCGGGCATCCTGCTGATCGAGGACAACGACCCGAAGGAGAAGGATCGCCGCGACCAGCGGAGCCGCCTGCTGGAACTCCATCGCGAGGCCTCCGCATGGTACCATCTGAACCTGCTGCGTTCACGGGACGCCGAGCATGCACGCTCCTACCTCAAGCACCGCGGACTGACCAAGGAAGTGGCCGTGAGTTGGCAGATCGGCTATGCCCCGGGAGGTTGGGAGACGCTGCGCAATTGGGCCATGGCCAAGGGATTCACCCGGGATGAGCTCCTTGCGGGAGGACTCCTCACCGCCAAGGAGGGCGATTCCCAGGGTGGATATGACAGGTTCCGTGACCGGTTGATGTTCCCGATCCGCAACGATTACGGCGATGTCGTGGCGTTTAGCGGACGGATTCTGACCGACTCGCAGAAGGAGGCCAAATACGTGAACTCTCCCGAGACTCCCATCTTCTCAAAGGGGCGGGTCCTCTTCGGAGTCGACAAGAGCAAGAGGGCCCTCATCGAGGCCGGTGAGGCCGTGGTGCTTGAGGGACAGATCGATCTCATTTCCGCCTACGAGCATGGCGTCACCAATGTGGTGGCGCCCCAGGGAACCGCCTTTACCGCGGAACAGGCCCGCCTCTTGCGCCGTTTTGTCGAGAAGGTCGCCCTTTGCTTCGACTCCGATACAGCGGGGCAGAACGCCGTCGAGAAATCCCTCCCCTCCCTCCTCGCGGCAGGAATCGAGGTCCGCGTCGTCAGCCTTCCGGCCGGAGAGGATCCCGACTCCCTCATCCGAGGGAAAGGAGTGGAGGCATTCCGTGAGAGGCTTGCCGGATCCCGCGACTTCTTCGATCACACCATCGCACGCGCCGTCGCTGAGGCCGAGGCCAGAGGCATCCCTTTCGGACCGAGGGAAAAGGCCGCCGTCGCAAGACGCCTCGGCGGCTTTTTGACACTTCTCCCGGAAGCCGCCCTCAGGGAGACCACGACCGCCCATGTCGCGGCGCGTCTCGGACTTTCGGTCGAGGCGCTCTCCGAGGCGGCCTCCAAGAACCCGGTGACGCTACCGGAACAGGAAGCCGAACCCGTCGGCACGCGCCTCGCTCCCTCGAAGGTTTCCGCCTCCACGGAGCTGATCTGTTGCCTGGCTCTCACATCCGCCGAGGTCAGGGAATGGCTCGAGAAGATGACAGATCCTAGCCCTTGGGAACTCGATCCGGAACTCCACCTCCTGAAGGAACTTCTTCCCCCTCTCAAGGGGCTCCGGGAAGCACCGACCCCTTCGGTGATCCTGGCACTGATCCCCCCACCTCTGCAGGCCCTGGCGAGCGCTTGGGAACTTGAAAAGATGTCCGCTTCACCTCTGTTAGCCGTTCAGGATGCCTTTCGCAACCTACGCCTGCTTGATCTCAAGAAAAGGCAGCAATCCGCGGCGATCCGACTGAGGGAACCTGACATCACCACCGAGAAAATGCTGGCCGTCCAGAAAGAGATCCTTGACCTGCAGACCAGGATCAACGATCTTTCCGCGCCCGCGACTTCGGCTTTACCCGCGATCCGTTGAAAAAAACATCCAAACCTTCCCCGTCCCGGAAACCTTCCGGAAAACCCGTCAAGGCAGCCCCGGCAGCCAAAAAGGCTCCCGCTAAGAAGCCACCTCTCAAGGGTGTTAAACCGGCGGCCAAACCGGCCAAAAAGCCCGCTCCAGCGAAGAAAGCCGTCCCTGCAAAGAAGGCCTCTGCCAACCCGGTTCAGAAGCAGGCCGCCAAACCGGCTACCAAACCGGCCCCAAAAACCCAATCGAAGGGTAAGGCTCCGGCAAAAGTTCCAGCCAAGACTCCTGCCAAAACTTCTTCCAAGACGCCCTCCAAGGCCCCGGCAAAAGTCCCTTCAAAAGATCCATCCAAAGCACCGGTCAAAGCCGCTGAACCGGCGAAAAAGCCTGCCTCAGCCAAGGCGCCTGAGGCGGAGAAGAACCCCGGATCCAAGGAAAAAACCGGCCTCTCCCTCTCCATTTCGGGCCAGGCCCCGGCCAATGCCGTCGAGGCCCAGAAGCTCCTCAAGGAAAAGGTCCGCGAACTCCTGAAGCTTGCCAAGGAGCAGGGCTACATCACCTTTGAGGATCTTGACGAACATCTCCCCGAGGGGATGAACGATCCCGAGACCATCGACTCCATCCTCACCCAGCTCCGCGCCGTCGAGGTCGACATCATCGACGCTTCCGAGGTGGACCGCGTCAAGGAGGTCAAGAAAGAGGAGGATGAGGACAAGGACAAGGAGAAGGATGACAAGGAAGAGAAGGCCGACGGCCGCCTCGATATCCTCGACGACCCCGTCCGCATGTACCTCAAGCAGATGGGACAGGTTCCCCTCCTCACACGCGAGCAGGAGGTCGAAATCTCCAAGCGCATCGAGGAGGCCGAGTCCCGCATGCAGGATGTCCTCTATCGCTTCGGCTTCATCGCCCACGCCCATGTCGACATGGCCCAGCGCCTGCTCGATTCCCGCGAACGCTTCGACCGCGTCATCCAGGACAAGAAGATCGAGAGCCGCGAGCGCTATCTGAAGCTTCTTCCCCGCCTCAGTCAGCAGCTCCAGCGCCTCGCCGACACCGTCTCCGACCATTACGTCAAGAAGATCGCCCCGGCGAAGAAGGCCCCCGCGCCTAAGGATCAGGCCCATTTCGAGCAGCAAATCGACGAAGTGGTGAAGATCTATCCCAAGTTCTACTTCAAGTCGAAGATCGTGGAGGATTTCGTCACCAACGCCGACGACCACCTCAAGACGCTCCACTCCCTCCGCAGCGAACATCAGAAGCACGCCGCGAAGAAGGGCGGTGACGCCCAGCACGTGCGCCACGTCAAGAACCTAGCCGCCCAGATCGACGAGGCCCACCGCAGGAACTGGATGACCATCGACCAGTTCCATGACAGCCACCGCAACCTCAAGAAGCATTTCCGTGAGGCCCTCCGTGCCAAGACCGAGATGGTCGAGGCCAACCTGCGTCTTGTCATCTCCATCGCCAAGAAGTACACCAACCGCGGCCTCTCCTTCCTCGACCTGATCCAGGAAGGCAACATGGGCCTCATGAAGGCGGTGGAGAAGTTCGAGTACCGTCGCGGCTACAAGTTCTCCACCTACGCCACATGGTGGATCCGTCAGGCCATCACCCGATCCATCGCCGACCAGGCCCGCACCATCCGTATCCCGGTGCATATGATCGAGACGATCAACAAGCTCATCCGTGTTCAGAAGCAGCTTGTCCAGGAATACGGACGCGAGCCCACGGCCGAGGAAATCGCCGACGAGATCCAGCTCCCCGTCGGCCGCGTGCAGGCCGTTCTCAAGATGGCCCAGCAGCCGATCTCGCTTCAGGCACCCGTGGGCGACAGCGACGACACCAGCTTCGGTGATTTCATCGAGGATAAGTCGGCCGAAAACCCCGCCGACATGGCTGCCATCGTTCTTCTCAAGGACAAGATCAAGGACGTGCTCGAGTCACTGACAGAACGCGAACGCCAGGTGCTCGAACAGCGTTTCGGACTTGTCGATGGCTACTCCCGTACCCTGGAAGAGGTCGGAAAGCAGTTCAAGGTCACCCGCGAGCGTATTCGTCAGATCGAGGCCAAGGCCCTTCGCAAGATGCGACATCCCACCCGCCTCCGTCAGCTTGAGGGCTTCCTTGAGCCCAAAGACATGTAGGAAAAACATTCAAAAAATCATCAAAGAGGGGGGCTTTGCCCCCCCTTTTTTTTTATGCAAAAGTCGCAAATGGAAGAGTAATACCATACACAAGATTAGTCTGGTGAAATTTTCGGAGGGATTGCAGTGATGGGCTAGCAATACAGGGCCTTGGGAATGTGGCCTGGATAGATCGCGCAAAGGCGGGACCCGAGATACAAGGCGGGACCCGAGATACAAGGGCTGAAGTAAGTCAGTAACCTCCAGTAAAGCCGGAGGCTTGGGATAGCGCGAACCGCTCAAAGCGGTTGGTTGTTTTTGTGAGGCGCTCAAAGCGCCATCAGGTTCATCTGTTCGAGGCGTTTGTCTTCCTTCTCCTGCTCCTGGATGTATCGACGCACCGACGCCTCGTCTTTTCCGACCGTCGATACCCAGTATCATCTCGCCCAAAAGTTCTGCCCCCGAAGTTCTTCCTACGTCCGGCATACACCCGAGCTATATGCATCGCACTTTTCTCCTTCAGATACCCTGCTACCTGTGACACCGAATACTTCGGCGGAACCGAGATCATCATATGCACATGATCAGGCATCAGGTGCCCTTCCATAATCTCGCTTTCTTTTTCTTCTGCCAGTGCTCGAGACACTACCCCAAGCTCTCCCCTCAACTGCCCAAACAGCACTTTCCTCCGGCACTTCGGTATAAATACCACGTGGTACTTGCACTCCCAGGTAGTATACCTGAACGTCTCGTATACTTTCATCCCAGATTTTGCATTAGGAGCGGCAAAAATGGGTAAAAGGTGGTGAGAGGGAGGCCGCCTCTTCCCATGCTGCGGATTGACCGCAGGCAGTGATCAATTACCATTTCGATGGGCCAAATGGTCGTTCGGCTAGAGCTGCGGATTGACCGCAGGCAGTGATCAATTACCATCCATGGCATCTTCACCAGCTTGACGGTTCGGCTGCGGATTGACCGCAGGCAGTGATCAATTACCATAGCGGCAACCGCAAAGGCGACGACCTGGTTGCTGCGGATTGACCGCAGGCAGTGATCAATTACCATGCAAGGAGAAACAACCAGAACAGATGTCTGGCTGCGGATTGACCGCAGGCAGTGATCAATTACCATTGCTCTTCCGGATGCGTCCTTCGACTCAATGCTGCGGATTGACCGCAGGCAGTGATCAATTACCATCCATGGCATCTTGACCAGCTTC
>JBEAOJ010000067.1:0-5460 GCA_041164985.1 Verrucomicrobiota bacterium
CTTAACAGGCCCTAAAGTAGATTTCCCTTTTATCATTCTTCGTTCTTCATTTTGCCTTTTTCCTATGCCTTTTCCCCCTTCAGCCTTCAGTTTTCAGCCTTCAGCCTAACCCCCTCTTTCATCCTTCATAATTCATCCTTCATAATTCCGCCCCGCCCCCCTTTCTCCTTGCATTCCTTCAGGGAAGTGGCGATTTTTGACCACTCGACCGGACTCTGGTCCGGTTTTTTTGTGCCAACAGCTTTAACACCATGTCGAACACCATTCTTGTAGGCTCCCAGTGGGGGGATGAAGGCAAAGGAAAGATCATCGATGTCCTGACCGGCGGGGTCGACATCGTCGTCCGCAGCCAGGGGGGGAACAACGCCGGACACACCATCGTCGATGGTGACAAAAAATACGTCCTCCACCTGATCCCCTCCGGCATCCTGCGCAAGGGGAAGGTCTGCGTGATCGGCAACGGCGTGGTGATCGATCCGGTCGCCCTGGTCGGGGAGATCAAGGGACTCCGCGCCCGCGGCATCAAGGTCGACGCAAAGAATCTCCTGATCAGCGACTGCGCCCATCTTGTGATGCCGTACCACCGCTCCATCGACGAGCGCCGCGAGGAGCTCAAGGGAAAGAACAAGATCGGCACCACCAAGCGCGGCATCGGTCCCGCCTACGGCGACAAGGTTGCCCGCACCGGCCTTCGCATGGCCGACCTGATCCGCCCCGAGGTCTTCAAGCAGAAGCTCGCCCTGCGCATCAAGGAGAACAACGCCGTCCTCAAGGCGCTGGGCGGCAAGCCGGTCAACGGCGCCAAGGTGCTCTCCGACTACGTGGCCGCCGCCAAGGTGCTCAAGCCCTTCGTGATCAACACCGCCACCTACCTGCACAAGGCGATGGCGGCCAAGAAGGAGATCCTCTTCGAGGGTGCCCAGGGTACCTTCCTCGACATCGACCACGGGACCTATCCCTTCGTCACCAGTTCCAACACCACCTCCGGCGGAGCCTGCACCGGTTCCGGCATCGCCCCGAACCGAATCGACCGCGTGATCGGCGTCGTGAAGGCCTACACCACCCGCGTCGGAGAGGGTCCGCTTCCGACCGAGGAGGATGTCATCGGCGACATGCTTCACGGGATGGGCCGCGAGTTCGGCGCCACCACGGGACGCGCCCGCCGCTGCGGCTGGTTCGACGCGGTGGCCACCCGCTACGCCACCATGGTGAACGGGGTCGACGACCTTGCGATCACGAATCTCGACGGACTCGACGGCGTGAAGAAGATCCTCATCTGCACCGGCTACCGCATCGACGGGAAGGGCCCTGTGCTCGACACCCCGCCGACCGATGCCGGGGAGCTGGCCCGCTGCCGCCCCGTCTACACCTCGATGCCGGGCTGGATGACCCCGACCGACACGATCCGCAAGTACAAGGATCTCCCGCTCAAGGCCCGCCAATACGCCGAGAAACTCGCCAAGTTAAGCGGCGCCCGCCTCTCGATCGTCAGCACCGGTCCCGGCCGCGAGCAGACGATTCATTTGTGACGGGTGGCCGGTCTCAAAGTGTCGTGAACGACCAGACGCCAGCCAAGGTGCCCCGGCACATCGCCATCATCATGGATGGCAACGGGCGCTGGGCGCGCGAGCGAGGATGGCCGCGTCTCAAGGGGCACGAGCAGGGCGCCCGCAATGTCGAGCCCGTCTGCGAGGCCTGCATCGCCGAGGGTGTCGGGTTCCTGACCCTCTACGCCTTCTCCACCGAGAACTGGAAGCGTCCCGCCCACGAGGTTGCGGGCCTGATGCTGCTTCTCGAGCGGTTTCTCTCGGAAAAAGTCGCCATGATGGAGAGGAACGGCGTCCGCCTCGCCACGATCGGACGGACGGCCGATCTGCCCGGTCCCGTCCGCAAGCGCCTCGAGAGGGCCATCGCCGACACCGCGCACAACACGAAGCTGACCCTCACGCTCGCGCTCAACTACGGCGGCCGTGACGAGATCGTGGATGCCGTCCGCTCCATTGCGGACGAGGTCAAGCAGGGGAAGCTCGACCCCGGCTCCATCTCGGGGGAAACCCTCTCCACCCATCTCTACACCGCCGCCATGCCCGATCCCGATCTCCTGATCCGCACCTCGGGCGAGATGCGTCTCTCGAATTTCCTCCTCTGGCAACTCAGCTACACCGAGATCCATGTCACCCCCCGGCTCTGGCCCGATTTCGGAGCGGAGGATCTTCGGGCGGCGATCGCCGATTTTCAGTCCCGTGACCGCCGCTTCGGGGGTGCCGTCGAGAATCCCGTGACAACCGCATCCGCATGAGCACCCCGGCACCCGCCTCACAGACCGTCCTGATCGTCGACAGCGAGACCGACTTCCTCGACTGGGCCCGGCATCAACTCAAGGCCTCCGGCGTGAAGGTCATCACCGAGACCAGCTCCGCCAACGCCTTCAAGATCTTCTGCCTCGAAAAGCCCGACCTTGTGATCGCCGAGATGCACCTGCGTCCCTTCGGGGGGCTCGACCTGCTTGCCAGGATCAGGGCCGAATCGCCCAACGCGATGGTGATCATCACGAGCGCCTTCGGTACCACCCAGGCGGTCATCGAGTCGATGAAGCTCGGCGCCTTCGACTTCCTGCGCAAGGAATCGCTCCCCTTCAGCATGAAGGTGGTCGTCGACACGGCCCTCAAGGCCGCGGCGGAACTCCGCGACGCCTCCCCCGCCAAGCCCGCCCTCACCGTCGAGCAGTACCGCGACGACATCGTCGGCCAGTCCGAGGCGATGCAGTCGGTGTTCAAGATGGTCGGCCGCGTGGCCATGAGCGACGCCCCGGTGCTTGTCACCGGCGAGAGCGGCTGCGGCAAGGAACTCGTCGCCCGCGCCATCCACAGCTACAGCGAGCGCAGCAAGAAGAGCCTGCTGGCGATCAACTGCGCCGCGATTCCCGAGAACCTGCTCGAGAGTGAGCTCTTCGGGCACGAGAAGGGGGCCTTCACCGGGGCCGCGACCCAGCGCATCGGCCGCTTCGAGCAGTGCAACGGCGGCACCCTCTTCCTCGACGAGATCGGGGAGATGCCGCTCGCCGTCCAGAGCAAGCTCCTGCGCGTGCTGCAGGAGGGCGAATTCTCCCGCGTCGGCGGCAACGCCACGATCAGGTCGAATGTCCGCATCGTCGCCGCGACGAACCGCAACCTCGAGGAGGCGATCGCGAAGAAGGAGTTCCGCGAGGATCTCTACTACCGTCTCAATGTCGTCGGCATCCACCTGCCTCCGCTCCGTGCCCGCGTCGAGGACATCCGGTTGCTGGCGGAATATTTTCTCTCCCGCATCGCCAACCAGCAGCACCGCCCGCTCCTTCAGCTCTCCGGCGAGGCGATCAGGGTCATGGAGTCCTACCCCTGGCCCGGGAATGTCCGCGAGCTCCAGAACACGCTTCAGCGCGCAGTCGTGCTTGCCACCAGCGACGTGCTTCTGCCGAAGGATCTTCCCCTCGGTCAGGTGGCCGGTGCCTCCGGGCAGGCCGACCTCGCGACCGTCGTTGCTCCCGTTTGCGCCATGACGGTCGCGGAGGCCGCCAGCTCCCTCTTCGATGCGCTCTGCCGCGAGGGAGGCGAGAGGGAACTGCTTCCATGGGTCGAGGAAGACTTCACCCGGCGCGCGATGGAGGCGACCGGGAACAACCAGGTCAAGGCCTCCAAGCTGCTCGGCATCACCCGCGCCACCCTGCGCAAGCGTCTGGAGAGATTGAACGGCTCCTCCGGGGAGTGATCATCCCGTGAAAGGGCGCGCGACATTCAGGGTCTGGCGCTGGGATGGGACGCGCATCGCGGCGCATCGCGGCGGGATCCCGCTGGATGACCGGGGATTCCGCTACGGGCAGCACCTCTTCGAGAGCATCGCCGTGAGGAACGGGTCGGCCCTGCTGGCACGGGAGCATCTTGCCCTTCTCTCGGCCGCGGCAAAGCGCCACGCCTTCCCTTTCCCCCGATCCCTCGCCTCGTCACTCCGATCCTTCCTCGGATCGGTGAAGCTGCCCGACGGAATGCTCCGTATCTACCTCACCGCCGGAGCGGGGGCCCCCTGCGCCCCGATCACCGCACCCGGTTGCCACCTCACTTGGGAGGCGACGCGCTTTCCCGCGGAGGAGGATCTTGCCGCGGGATATCGTCTGGTCATCTCGGGTAAGGCGGTTGCCGCCGGGGGCTGGGGGGAAAAGAGCGGCAACTACTGGTCGCCTCTCACGGCCCTTGCCGATGCCCGCAAGGGCGGAGCCGACGAGGCGATCGTCCCCGATGAACAAGGCAGGGTCCTCTCCTGCGCCATGGGAAATCTCCTGGTGTGGCTCCCGACGCGTTCAGGAATCATTCTCTGCACGCCGCCGGCCTCATCCGGAGCGCGCTCCGGTGCCGTGCTCGAATGGGTGCGTCGGAAAGCCCCCCTTCACGAACGTCCCCTTCGCCCCGCCGATCTTCGCCGCGCTGTTGCGCTTGCCGTCACGAATTCTCGGCTCGGCGTGATGCCTGCCGCCCTGCTCGACGGGAAGCCTCTTTCCCATCCGGGCCCCGCGCAGCAACTTGCCCGCGATTACCTCAGATCCCATGGATTACTCCGGGGCGCATAACGACCTGCTCGACGCCGCCGCGGAGCATCCGCTGCTCCGTGCGGTTCTGGCCGCGGTGGGAAGCGGGAGGTCGGCGTCACCTCCGGTCCTTCTGGGGGATGCCTCCGAGCAGGCGTGGCCTTTCCTTGGGGCGCTGGCGGCGCGTCATCTCGGCAACGGGCGGCGCGTCTGGTTCGTCTGCCGTGATGTCAGGGCGCAGGAGGAGTTCGCCTCGGAACTCTCCTCGTGGATCGGGCAGTCGCTTCTCTTCCCCGATCTTGAGATCCCCGCGGCGGGCCTCGGCCTGCCCGACCCGGAGACGGCCTCCGAGCGTCTGGCCCTGCTTGGCAGGATTGCGCGCGGCGAGAGCGTGGCGCCGGTGATCACCGCGACACAATGGGAGGAGAATGTCCCCTCGGCCGGAGACCTCACGGGTGATCTGATGACGCTCGCCACCGGATGGAAGGGTGCTCCGGGAAGTGTGGCCGTCCGGCTTGCCGACACCGGCTACGAGCGGGTGGCCCAGGTGACGCGACGCGGCGAATTCGCCCTGCGCGGCGGCATCCTGGACCTCTTCTCCTGGCAGCAGGCGATGCCGTGCCGACTGGAGTTCGACGAGGAGGGGATCGGTTCGATCCGTCAGTTCGATCCCGATACGCAGACCTCCGTCGGGGAGGTCGAGCAATGCGAGGTGCAGTTGGGGGATACCGACAAACCGAGCATTCCCCTTTCCGGATACCTCAAGGAGAACGACCTCGTGGTCGAAATCGGCTGGGAACCCGAACCGGAGAAGAGAGTCAGGGAGGGGGAGTCCGCGCCGGATCGGCCTGCCGCACACCCCCCTGCCCATCGGCTCCTGATCTCTTCCGCTCCGATGCTGG
>JBEAOJ010000068.1:0-4262 GCA_041164985.1 Verrucomicrobiota bacterium
TAGAGGCTGAAGTCTAAAGACTGAAGGCTGAAGGAAAAATGCAGAAAGGAGGGAACCAGCCGATCCTCCTGCTGGCATTGGCTTTCCTGATCCTTGTCTGCGGATGCGGTAGGAAAGAGACTTCCTCCGCTGACAAGCCGCTTGTGGTCGGGATGGATCTCTCTTACCCGCCCTTCGAGATGATTGATGCCGGGGGGAAGCCCGCCGGTGTCAGCGTCGATCTGGCCCGGGCATTGGGAGAGTCGCTCCACCGTCCCGTCCGCATCGAGAACATCCCCTTCACCGGGCTGATTCCATCGCTTCTCACCGGTAAGATCGACGTGGTTATCTCCTCGATGACCGACACGCCCGAGCGGCGGAAGGCCATAGCCTTCTCCGATCCCTACCTGACCATCGGATTGGCTCTTCTTGCCGGGAAAAACTCCGGCCTCACCACCGCCGCAGATCTCGACCAACCCGGCAGGACCGTGGCGGTCCGTCAGGGAACCACCGCCCAGGTCTGGGCCAAGGAACATCTTAAGCAGGCGAAGGTCCTGGTGCTCGACAAGGAATCCTCCGCAGTCCTCGAGGTCGTTCAGGGCAAGGCCGACGGATTCCTCTATGACCAAATGAGCGTCTGGAAGCATCATCGGGAGCACCCGGTCGAAACGGTTGCACTCCTCAAGCCGGTGCAGACCGAATCATGGGCTATCGCCCTGCGTCCCGGTGACACGGAGTTGCGCGAACAGGTGGATGCTTTTCTGAAATCATTCCGCTCCTCCGGTGGATTCGATCGTCTCGGGAATACCTACCTGAAGGACCAGAAAGAGGCTTTCGCCAAAGCAGGAATCCCTTTTTATTTCTAAGGAAACGCTGATTAAATCAGTACTTCCTTAAGGAAGCGTCGGCGGATCCCAAGTCGTCCCCGGATTGATTTTCCCTAACAGTCCAACAAACTACAGTCTAACCACCTCCATTGATGAAAACAGCACTTCTCTTCTCCGGTCAGGGAGCCCAAGCCGTCGGCATGGGCAAGGATCTTGCCGCAGCCTATCCCGTCGCCGCCGATCTGTTTGCCAAGGCTGACTCGATTCTCGGCTACCCCCTCTCGCAGACCGCCTTCGATGGGCCGGCCGAGGAACTGACCAGGACATCCATCTGCCAGCCAGCCCTCTATGTCCACGGACTCTCCGCTCTGGCCGTGCTGAAGGAAAAAGTGCCATCCCTTTCCTTTGACGCTGCCGCCGGGCTCTCGCTCGGGGAATTCACCGCCCACGCCGCAGCAGGCACCTTCGACTTCGAGACGGGTCTCCGTCTGGTCGACCAGCGCTCCCGCTTCATGCAGGAAGCGTGCGAGGCGACCGAGGGGGGCATGGCCGCCATCATCGGTGCCGACGAACAGGGGGTGCGCAACCTCGCCGCAGCCGCCGATGTGGATGTGGCTAACTTCAACAGCCCCGGCCAGATCGTCATCTCGGGAGAGAAGTCCAAGATCGTCCTCGCCGTCGGGATGGCCAAGGAATACGGAGCCCGCAAGGCGGTCGAGCTTACCGTCGCCGGGGCTTTCCACTCCCGCCTCATGGAGCCCGCCTACCAGCGCCTGAGTGCCGTGCTGGCGGAGACCCCGATCGTCATGCCGCGTGTGCCCGTTGTCGGGAACGTCGATGCCCGTCCGGCGGAATCCCCCGACGCCATCCGCAAGTCGCTCGCGGATCAGGTCACGGGATCCGTCTGTTGGACCGCAAGCATCGAGTACATGATCGACCATCTCGGCATCACCCGCTTCCTTGAACTCGGCCCCGGCGGCGTCATCGCCGGCCTTGTCGGCCGCATCCGCAAGGGAACCGAGGTGATCAGCGTCTCCGACGTCGCCTCGCTTGAGGCGGCCCTGCCCCTGCTCAAGTAACCATCCCAACTCGGCTCCTCGCTGTTTCCGGCGGATGAAGCAGTGTTGGGTTGGCTGCAGGAACTGCCTGTTTGCCCGGCCTAGTCCTGAACCGTTCGATGCAGTCATCCGACATCTTCCCTGTTTTCCTGTTTTCTGATGGAAACTTGAGAAACCCCTGCGCTCAAAAGTGCAGTCCCTTCATGCTCTTCATGGTTGATTAGAGAATGTTGGCTTCTCGCTGTTTACAGTGGGTTGATTGAAGGATGATTTTTTCACGCAACGGGCGCAAAGATCGCCAAGGTAGGATCAAAGATTAGCGCCCGATGAAACAGAAAAGAGAAACAACTCTGATTTATGCAAGTTCTTGAAAAGCGATCCTTGAAAAACTCAGCGACGTGGAATCCCTCTTTGCGATCGTTGCGTCCTTTGCGTGAAACTCATTCCGTGTCTTTTCCGAAACATATCCCCACTTCCAATAGCGAAGAGCCAAAATGTTTTTTCCTGATTTCCTGATTTCCTGATGCAAATCATTCAGTGCATCCTCTTCCGATGAGCAAGACCTACCGCATCGCAGTGTTGGCCGGAGACGGCATCGGACCCGAAGTCATGGCCGAGGCCGCCAAGGTTCTCCGTGCCGTCGAGAAGAAGTTCGGTTTCACCCTTGAGGAGACTCCCATGCCCGTGGGAGGCGCCGCGATCGATGCTACCGGCAAGGCGCTTCCCGCCGAGACCCTCAAGGTCTGCGAGGAGAGCGATGCGATTCTCTTCGGCTCGGTCGGCGGACCGAAGTGGGAGAATCTCCCCCCCAACGAGCAACCCGAGCGGGCCGCCCTGCTTCCGCTCCGCAAGCACTTCGGCCTCTTTGCCAATCTCCGTCCCTGCATCTGCCTGCCGGAGTTGGCCCATGCCTCGCCGCTTCGTTCCGAGTCCGTGGCGGGCGGGGTCGATGTCCTCTGCGTACGCGAACTCACCGGCGGTCTCTATTTCGGTGAGCCGAAGTTCCTGAAAGACAGCGGTGAGAACCAGGCCGATCCGATCGCCGTCGACACCATGGTCTACAAGAAGAGCGAGATCGAGCGGATCGCTCGCGTTGCCTTCGAGGCCGCACGTGGACGCGGCAAGAAACTCACCTCGATCGACAAGGCCAATGTTCTTCAGAACGGCATCCTCTGGCGCCGCACGGTGAGCGAGATCGCGAAGGAATACCCCGAGGTGACCCTCTCGCACCTCTACGTCGACAACGCCGCAATGCAGCTCATCAAGAACCCGAAGCAGTTCGACGTGGTGCTGGCCGAGAACCTCTTCGGTGACATCCTGAGCGACGAGATGGCCATGATCGCCGGATCGCTCGGCATGCTCCCGAGCGCCAGCCTCGGCCAGTCCAAGGGCGAGTCACGCCGCTTCGGCATGTACGAGCCGAGCGGCGGCACCGCTCCCGACATCGCCGGAAAGGGGATCGCCAATCCGATCGCCCAGATCCTGAGCGCCGGGATGCTCCTGCGTCATTCGCTCAATGAGGTGGCCGCCGCCGATGCGATCGACGCGGCTGTCCGCAAGGTGATCGCCTCCGGCCTCCGAACGGGCGACATCTGGTCCGAAGGGACGACCAAGGTCGGCACCGCCGCGATGGGTGATGCGGTGGCAAAGGCGATCTGACCCCGGCTTATCCGCAAAGGAAGGGGGCCTTAGTTTTTTATTCGGGAGATACGATGAGTTACTCAACCAACCAAAAGACATCGCTTCTCTGGTTGGGGGCTCTCGGGGTGGTCTTCGGCGATATCGGGACGAGTCCGCTCTACGCGTTCCAAACGGCGGTCGGCCTCACGGGCGCCGCCCATGCGGTCGCGGTTGCCTCACTGATCATCTGGACGGTGATCCTGGTGGTCAGCGTGAAGTATGCCTTCATCCTGATGAGGGAGGATTACAAGGGGCAGGGTGGCGTCTTTGCCCTCTTCGCGCTTCTGAAAGCGGCCCGGGCCCCGAAACCCGTGGGATTCGGAATCCTTGCGGTGGTGGCGTTCGGCGCTGCACTCCTGCTCAGCGATGGCACTCTCACGCCGGCCATCTCGGTGCTGAGCGCCGTGGAGGGGATGGTGACTATTGATCCCTTCCTTTCCGCCTACGTCCCTGGAGTCGCGGTCGCCATCCTGATCCTCCTCTTCGGGATCCAGCGTTTCGGGACGGGAAGGCTCGGGGCTGTCTTCGGTCCCGTGATGCTTCTATGGTTTTTGGGCATCGCCCTCACGGGTGCCCTGCAGATCGCGCGGCATCCTTCCGTGTTCAGGGCGCTCGACCCTTTCCCGGGGCTCGGGTTGCTCGCCCAATCAGGCTGGCACGGGTTTGCCATCGTGGGCGCCGTCGCTCTTGCCGTCACCGGTGCCGAGGCCCTCTACGC
>JBEAOJ010000069.1:0-5618 GCA_041164985.1 Verrucomicrobiota bacterium
CTCAAGCTATCCACCTTATCGAAGGCATAGGCGCAGAGAACCTTCTGGCAGACAGGGGGTACGATACCAATGCCATCCTCGATCTTGCCCAAAGGCAGGGAATGAACCCTGTTATCCCCCCAAAGAGAAACAGGGTACACCAGCGCCCCTATGACAAGGATCTCTACCGCATCAGGCATCTTGTCGAGAACGCCTTCCTTCACATCAAAAGATGGAGAGGAATCGCCACCCGTTATGCGAAAAATGCCTCCTCCTTCCTGGCTGCTCTCCAAATACGCTGCATCGCTCTCTGGGCTCTTATCTCGTGACGACACTATCTAGGAGTTAGGAGTTGGGAGTTGTGTCTGTTAGCCACGCTTTTTCCTAACTACCATCTTCTATCTGCCAACTCCCAATCACTCCCTATCGACGCTGAACTTGCCGGGGCCGATCAGCAGGAGTGACAGGAAGACGGATCCCAGTTCGATGGCGTGGGAGGCGATCTGCCACTTCTCGAAGAGATCGCCGGGGGTCGTGTTGAAATGCATGACCGTGGCCACCGCCATCGTGACGAGTAGGAAGAGGCAGGCGGGTCGGAAGCAGAAGCCGATCAGAAGGAGGAAACCTCCGACCGATTCGGAGAGAGCCGCCATGAGTCCCCAGAAGACGGGGTAGGCCCCCATTCCCACGAACTGCATTGACTTGCCGAGCTTGATCCAGAGTTCCGGTCCGGCCGTCAGTTTCGGCAGTCCGTGGGCCAGGAAGGATATCCCGATGAGGATACGGAGAAGGAGGAGGCCGGTGTCGCGGTATTTGCTGAGGGATCGGAGGATCATGGGATTCGTTTAGGGGACTCTCGCGGTCGGGGCTAGGATAAATTGGCCGACGTCACTCAGGATGGGAGAGGGGACCGATCCTTCACATCTCCATAGAAGTTGGCATTAGCCGTCTGAAAGTAGGGTGCCACCCAGAGTAGGCCGATACCGCAGGTCAAGAGCGCCAGAAAATACCAACCGATGAAGCGCCATTGAAGGCAGGCCAGTTTCCACTTGTTACCCTTCATCATTTCCTTGCTGCGTCTGATCGCCTCAAGCGGCTTTATAGAGGGATCTTCGGCAAGGATGAAAAAGGTCATGGCATAGGAGTAGGCGGCAATGATTCCTGGCACAATAAGCAGCAAGGTCCAGAGTGTGACGAAAAGCAGCATCAGCAAATAGGTGGCAAGGGATTTGCCAAATAAATTGAACCCCTCGAAGAGAATTCCCGCACTCACTTCCGAGCGCCTCGCCAATTTAAGAAAGAAAAGGCAGAGCCCTACCAAAAGTGGGCCAGCTACGATCCACTGATAAGCAGCAGAGATAAACGGCACCAAGTTCACCCCATCTTGGGAACTACCATTGCCCTTAAAGAGTACTGAGATGATGGAGCCTGGCAGGATTGTGATTACGAAGTAGAGGAGGAAGACTCCGACGCTCAATCCCCACTTTCCTTGCAAGGAGACGCGTGCTCTGGTCATCAATTCCCGGTTGGGGGTTTGGCCTTGGGCAAATTGTTTGCCCTCTTGGGTGTAACTTTCCATGGGTTGTTCGGGTTGCGGTTAGCGGGAAGCGATGGATTAACTTCGTCCGCCGACCGTTGGGTGGAGCGTTGCACCGGGCTTCAGCCCCACGCAAGAAAATAGCCCTGCTTAGAGATCATATTCCCATTGAAGAGAGTTCCGGGAACGGCTAATCAAGCATCAGTCATGAAGACATTCCGCCTCCAGTTGCCCGCCGCCTTCTCCCTGCTGATCGCCTTTATTGCGGTCGGTTGCTCCTCGGGCCCCAAAGTCGATCCCCAGATCACGGCCGCCGTTGCCGCCGCCCATGTGAGTCAGGGAACGGCCTCCAAGATCAACAACGCCCAGCCCCTCGACTACCAGGATATCCGCAACCTTGCTTCCAGCCATGTCCCGACGCACATCGTTGTCGGCTACCTCCGCTCAACCCAGCGGGTCTACAACTTCAGCTACGCCCAGCTTGCCGGCCTCAAGGCCGCCGGTGCCAAGCCCCATCTCCTCAACTACCTGACGGAGACGCAGGGTTTTTACGGGAACAACCAACCACCCAAACAGGGAGGCAAGGTACCTAAGTACGTGAGGGACAACTCCAAGCTGAATCAGGATCAGCAGCCCTTCTTCTACAACGCCCCCCTCATCGACGACTGGTATGATTCGGCCTACACCGAGTCCTGCTACAGCCCCTTCTCCTTCGATACGGGTGGCGGTGGTTAGTCCCTGACGTCGTCGATCACTCCGTCGATCCATACCCCGCACGACCGACCGGGATGAAGCGTGGCAGGGGTCTCCAGCTTTTCCGGGATCTTCATACGCCGCTGGTCCACCTGGTGGGAGATCATCTCAAGGGCCGTGTGGAGACGCGGGCTGAGCGCCTCAGCCGGAACCGGGAACTGGATCATGTCTGGATCAGCATGGATCCGGGGCTTTCAGTCCGCGTCATGGTCTCGGTGAATACCTTCTCGATTCGCAATGCAGCGGCGGGGTTTGATCCCAGGGTCCGCCTCGGGTTGATGCGCGGCACATGGGATCGCCTTCCCGAGCGCGGCATCAACGAGTGCCACCGTTTCAGCTATGAGGAGATCCCGGGAATCGGTGCCGTCGATTTCCTGCCGATGGAGAGGGTGTTTTTGGAGTCGATGATCCTCGATCGGGTGCATCAGGCGATTCTTCTGGAGGCATGGGGTACTCCTTACCACCGCGAGATTTCGGGGATTCATCAGATTCACAGCAGAAGGGGTAGCTGCGCCGTTCCGGAATCAATCGAGGGAAGGGACGGGGCCCTGAGATTCTATTTCCGCGAGGAACAACGCATGGAGACCCTCCTCTTCAAGTTCTGCGGGCAGTGAGGGAGATCCCGATCCTGAAGCAACGCTTTCCCTTCGCGGGACTGCTGATGGCCGCCATGGCGGGTATCCTGCTCTCCTCGTGGTTGGGGCCGGGGTGGCCCTTGGTGATCACCTTGGCGCTGCTTTCACTTCCCCTGGTGATGTTCTGGAATCGGGGTGGTTTCTGCTGGGCTCTGGCATTGATCCTCTTCTCTCTCCTGCAACTCTGGAATTGGCAGGAATCCCCCGCAAGGAAGCTGGCCGAGTGGTTCGATGAGCATCCGGGGGAGTTTCATGTCGAGGGGATCGTCTCGGGGGAACCGAAGGCCTCCTCCCCGGGAAGCGTCACCTTTCCGATGCGGATCGGGTCGCTCGTTCCGATCGGGACGAACGAGCCGTCGGAGCAGGTAGGGAAACCGGTCACCGTACCCGTCGAGGTCCAGGTGAAATGGTCCGGAGTGATGCCGCGATACGGGGACATGCTCGGCTTTCAGGCCATCCCGTCCCGTCCGGCGCTGCCGCGCAATCCCGGCGCGATGGATTACCGGCGATGGCTGGAGCGGCACGGCATCCACACGCAGTTCCGAATCGATCCATCCGAACCGGGGGCGATCCTATCTTCCGGACATGGGAATCCCCTGATTGACTGGGCGATCGCGTCCCGTCAGCGGATGGAGGCGATCCTCGCCGTGGACATGGGGGATTCCGCCGAGGTGCTCAGCGCCATCAAGGGAATCACGCTCGGTGTCACCGAGAACTCTCCGGAGGGATTCACGGACGACTTCCGCTTCACCGGAACGATGCATCTCTTCTCGGTCTCGGGACTCCATGTCGGCATGCTGGCCGTGATCATCTGGTTCGTGCTGAAGGCGGCCCGCATTCCAAGGGGGTGGGCGGTGGCGCTGACCATTCCCGTACTCTTCTTCTATGTCGCGGTGACGGGACTCAAGTCGGGGAGTGTCAGGAGCGCAACCATGGCCTCGATCATGCTCGTCGGGCTTGTCCTCCACAGGAGGTCCCCGATGATCAACACGCTGGCCGCATCGGCCTTCCTGCAGCTTGCAATCGATCCCAACATCCTTTTCTCCGCCGGGTGGCAATTCTCCTACACGGTGGTGTTCGCCATTCTGGTGGCTGCGGGGCCGATCGAGCGATGGATCGTCTCAAGGCATGCTCCCGATCCCTTCATCCCCCCGAAGCTGCTGACCCGGCGGGAGCGCCTTGGATTTGACTCCTGGAATCACCTTGCCGGCCTCGCCGCCGTCTCGGCCGCCGCATGGATCGGATCGCTGGTGCCGACGATCGCCTACTTCCATCTCGTGTCGCTCTCAGCCTTCGGGGCCAACCTCCTGGCCGTTCCGCTCGCCTTCGGTGTCCTTTCCCTCGGGATGCTCTCGCTTCTCGGCGGCTCCGTCTCGCTCTGGGTGGCGGGGGCCTTCAACAATGCCAACTGGCTGGTCACCAAGCTTCTGCTCCTCGTGGTCCAGGTGAGTGCCATGATGCCGGGTGGTCACTGGTTTGTCGGTCCCCCTGGGAAGCCCTTTCCCGTGATGACGATTCTCGACCTGCGGGGGGCCTCCTGCGCGGTGATTCGCAGTAGTGGTGACTTTGCCATGATCGATGCCGGGCGCCGTCGTGATGCCCTCTCCACGATCCTTCCCTTCCTGGAATCAAGCGGAGCCAACTCCGTTCGGAGCGCCCTGATCACGAAGTCCGATGCCGCGCATCTCGGGGGACTTGCGGAGATCATGCGTGAGATTCCCGTGAAAGCGACGAATCTGCCTCCGGGCGACGGACGATCCCCCGTGGCCAAAAAGTTCCAGGCAGGTGGGCGGAAAGTCCGTCGGGTGGAGGCTGGAGAGGAGTTGGCATTGTCACCCGGCGTGACCGCCTCGATCCTCGCCGCCGCTCCCGCGAAGGATCGTGACTCCCTGGTTACCAGGGTGACGATGAGTGGAGTGAGGATCCTCTTCCTGCCCAGGCTTGCCGGAGGAATCTCCGAACTGGTGATGAAGCTTCCCGAGCAGGAACTCCATGCCGATGTGCTGGTTCTTCCATTGGGGGGTTCGGAGATGTCGGCAACCCTGGGTGTGATCTGCAAGGTCTCTCCGCGTGCCGTCGTCTCGACCGTCGATGCACTGAACCGTAATGGGAACCCAAGCGGTGAATGGAAGGGTGTGCTTCGTGAGGAGGGGATCACGCTCCTCCGTCAGGATGAGACGGGTGCGGTGATTCTGGAGGCGGATCCAAAAGCTCCCAGGGTCATTCCCTTTCTAGGGGAAGCGCTGATTAAATCCCATGAAGGCCGCTGAAGACCATTTGCTGATTTTTGAAGGTGCGAGTGCTGGGCGATACCCGCAGCGGTCTCGCCCGAGCGAGCAACGCCGCAAAAATCGACAAATGGCTTAAGCCCTCCGGGTTGCGGAGATAACAGGCCGGGGGTTGTGTTGGCTTGGCGCTTACAGCCCACTGCGGGGATGCTCGCGCCAAGCCGCCTTGCCCGCGGCCCATTCTTCCCGCAACGGCCTCTATGCGATTTACTCAGCGATTCCCAAAAATCCGATCAACCGGTTTCGCTTGATCGGGATCACCGAAGCGATTCCAAAAAAGCCTTTGATTGAGTTACGATGGCAGCGCGTTCCTCCTCCGGTCGCTTCATCCACGAACGCACCATCATGGCCGTGCGCGGGTTGTTGGCGAAGCGCCCGCGATGGGTTTCGTAGAAGTTCCAGTAGAGGAGGTTGAAGGGACACGCT
>JBEAOJ010000070.1:0-4239 GCA_041164985.1 Verrucomicrobiota bacterium
AAGACCCACGACCATGAGCGCAGAAGAAGTCCTGTTTGATGCCGAAGCCGGCATGGAAAAAGCCGTCGAATTCATGATGCACGAGTTCAACGCCATCCGCACCGGGAAGGCATCCCCCGCACTGGTCGAGAATGTCGACGTCACCGCATACGGCAGCAGCATGAAGCTCAAGCAACTCGCCCTCATCACGGCGCCGGAGCCCCGTCTTCTTGTGATCCAGCCCTTTGATGCCGGTACCGTGCAGGATATCGAGCGGGCCATTCAGGAAAGCAATGTCGGGATCAATCCCGCCGTCGATGGGAAGCTGATCCGGCTCCGCATCCCCGAACTCTCCGAGGAGCGCCGCAAGGATCTCGTCCGCACTGTCAACAAACTGGCCGAGGAGGCGCGCGTCCGTGTCCGCGCCTGCCGTCGCGAGGCGATGGAAGGCAGCAAGAAACTCCAGAAGGAAGGGGTGATCACCGAGGATGAGCTGGAGCGCGCCGAGAAGGAGATCCAGAAGCTCACCGACAAGCAGGTCGGTGAGATCGACAGGCACGTCTCCCACAAGGAATCCGAATTGATGACCGTCTGACCGGTTCTTGTCACGGCTTGGATCAATCCTCTTTTCCCATGCAACCATCACCAGCTTCCGGACGGATCGGGGCAGCCCTTCTTTTGGGGATGCTTTCGCTTGCCGCTGTGAGCGCCTCCGCCAAGGGGAGTTCGGTCGTCAATGCCGCCCCGTCGTTCTCCGGAGGGGCTTCCGCCGGCCGCAATATCCAGCTCTCCTCGCTCAGGGGGAAGCCGGTGATCCTGGTGATCGCTCCCTCCCCGAGGGACCGTGCCTTCCGGGGACAGATGTCGGAGCTGAAGGGACGCTATGAGCGACTTGCGGCGCAGGGATTGCTTTGCTTCGCCGCATTCACCACGGAGGGGGGGCGCATCCGCTCCAATATCCCCTTCATCGAGGTGAACGATCCCACCTCCACGGCGGCCGCCTATGACGTGTCGAAAGGATTCGCCATCGCCGTGATCGGCCGTGACGGCAATCTCGACTGCCTGAGCACGAGGCCGCTTCCGGGCCAGCGCATCCTGGACCTTGTCATGAACAACGCCTCCGTGCAGGAGCAACTCCGGCGCTGAGCATCCACTCCTCAATCCTGCGCCAATCACCCTGTAATGAAGACCCTGATCAGACTCCTTCTTCTCCCCGCCGTGATCCTCTCGCTCGCATCGCGATCCGAGGCCTACTCCGGCGATGAACTCCGGGCCAAGTCCGAGAAGGCTCTTCACCGCCTCTATGACTCCAATTCCAAGGCCAGGACGCTCGGGGAAAAGGCCATTGCCGTTCTCGTCTTCCCTGAAGTGATCAAGGCCGGATTCATGGTCGCGGCGCAGCGCGGGGACGGGGTGCTCTTCAAGAACGGCCAGGTGGCCGGTTACTACAACATCACCTCGGCGGGATACGGCATCCAGGCCGGTGTCCAGAAACTCTCCTACGCCCTGCTCTTCATGGACGAGGACTCGCTGAAGTATCTCAAGAAGAGCGAAGGCATGGACCTGGCCGCGGCGCCCGGTCTGGTGATGGGGGACAAGGGCTTTTCGGGAAGCATGTCGGTTGCCTCGTTCCAGCACGGGATCGCCGCCTTCATCTGGGGACAGAAGGGACTCATGGGGGGACTGGGTCTGCAGGGAACCAAGATCTCGAAGTACACTCCGAGCGAGTAGAGGGACGGATTTCCGCCCGGGCTTGGCTCTCAATGCCCGCTCATCTGCCATGATTTGATCGCCTCGACGGGATGGATGAGCATGATCACGTTCAGGGTAAGATTGTCATGACACGCAATCGCACAACCTGCCTCCATGATCACGAGAAGGATGACGCTGAGCCAAGCCGGCATCCTGGACGCCAGAAAAAAGCCGAATGACATCATGAGGAGATCGCTCAATGAATTGAGGATGCTGTCACCGCAATAGCCGAGTGAAATCGTAGCCTCCCGGTAGCGGTTGATGATGAGGGGAGAGTTCTCGAGCAACTCCCAGGAGACTTCCGCCAGTAGTGCGATCAGATAGCGAACCCGCAAGTTCAGCCGTCCGGCCATGGCCCACAGGAGAAAAAAGAAGATCAGTCCATGGGCGAGGTGACTGAACGAATAGGGATCGGCAAGCCGCTGCGAACACCCGCTGCTCCAGATATTCCCTTCCCACAAACCCGGATTTCTGTCGGGTCCGAAAAGCAACCGCCCCATGCGATGCTCCAAAAGCCCCGTGAGCAGAAAGATGGCCAGACTGGCGAATACGATAAAAGCCGGATCCCCGGGGCGCGGGAAACGGAGCCTATGAGGCTTTGAAAAGGCCAAAACTTACATCGGGTCCGAGGCAACGGACCAGCCCCAGCCAGCATCGGGACCCCATGCCGACCAGTCGGCATTGTCCATGTTGACCTGGGCGTCGAGCAGTTGCTCGTCGATCTTCTGCTGGCGCAGCTTGATCGCACGGTACTTCTCATACTGGGCGGGACTCCCCACCATCAGGGCCTTGTGCTTATGATCGGCGAAGACATAGACCGTTCCGCGCTTCCCGTTAACGGGAACGACCTTGGAGGATTTCAGCGCCGCCAACTTGGCCAACTGTGCCGGGGTCGTGGCGGGGATGGTCCGGAATCCCGCCGATGCCAGCTCCATTCTCTTCTCCGGGAGATTGGAGCATCCCGTCAGCGTGAGGAGACAGACCGCTGCGATCAGGGAAATCCGCTTCATGGGGGCCTCGGGTGCCGGTGGTCGATGGAAGCTCGCTTCGGCTAGTAGAAGCAGGGTCCCCAGAAAGGACCATCCAAACCGCCCCAGGCACTCCATTCCGCATTGGCGTCGGCATTCAGGGCGGCGGTGGCTTCCTTGTCCTGCTGGATCTTGTACTGGAGATTATACTGCTGGAACTGCTGGTACTGCTTCTGGTTTCCGATGAGCATCATGTTGTTGGCTGCATCGGCATAAAGGAAGACCGTCTTGCCCTTCTTGACAACGGGGATGACCTTCCGTTGTGGCATCGACTTGAGTTGGGAAATCTGGGCCGGAGTGTTGGGAACGACGGTGCGGAACCCAGCTGCGGTGAGGAGGGTGACTTTGGACTGCGACGCGCAACCGGTCAGGAGGATTGCGGACAGAATCAGTAGGGAGAGAGGAGTCTTCATGAAGTGAGTCCTAATGCTTAGTAACCCCTGGAGGCGAGAAAGAAAACGAATCCTGAAAAGGCAACGCAGTAGTAACCGAACCATGCCCAATGCCCTTTCTCCAGCCAACTGGAGAGGAGCCTCAGGGCGAGGAGGCCGGCCACGAAGGCACCCGCCATCCCGAAGAGCCCGGGGCCGAGCAGGTGGATCAGTTGGCTTGGCGCGGCCGCCGCCTCATGGGATTTGAGCAGCCTGAGCAGCTCCTTGGCGATTGCGGGAGGGGTGATCACGACTGCCAGGGCGAAACTGAACTCCTCCACGCGCTGACGGGTGAGACCGAGAAGCATGCCGGTCGAGATTGTTGTTCCGGATCGCGAGAGGCCACGGAAGGGAAGGCAGAGTCCCTGGGAGGCGCCGATCCAGAGCGAGGAACGAAGGTTGATCTCCTGATGGCCGTTCTTGCCACGAAGATAACCCGCCGCAAGGATCAGGAGCCCGGCCGTCAGGAGCGCCGTGCCGACCGAGGGAAGATGCCCGAAGAGATCCTCCATCTCGTCGTGGCTGCTGCCGTGGAGGATGACCTTCTCGATGAAGAGCTTCAGGCCAAATCCTACCACGAGGGTGATCACGGTCGCCGAACCGACATGAAGGCACATTCTGCGGAAGTTTGCGGCGTCGCTGAAGAACGTCCGCTTCCAGGCCTTCCAGAAATAGAGGATCACCGCGAACATCGTCCCGGTATGGAGCATCACGAGCAGGAAGGTCATCGCGGGACTTGCGGGATCCAAGCCGATCAGCTTTTCGGCCACGATCACGTGAGCGGAGCTGGAGACGGGGAGAAGTTCGGCGGCGCCTTGGATGAGTCCGAGGAAGAGGATTTGGAGAAGGGTTGGTTCCATGAAGTGGGGAGTATTTCCGAGGGAATGTGATCAGGGAATCAGGAAATCAAGAAATGCTTGCCGATTCGATGCATTGGCTCCTCCAGTCTGAAACGGTTATAAGGTCGGAAAGTGAAAAGGGCGTAAGAATTTCCTTGGGAAGCGCTGCCTCCGCTTCCCGAACAGTTGGAAGGATGATAAACCTAACCC
>JBEAOJ010000071.1:0-2831 GCA_041164985.1 Verrucomicrobiota bacterium
CTGGGCGGCACCGTACTCCTCGCCCCCGGCGGTGTCCTGCTTCTCGGGAATATCGCTGTCGTCGAGGGGAATGATCGGTTCTGCGGGTGGTTTCTTGGCCATGGGAGAGAGTCTGAATGCCCAGGGGAAGGGCGGTTTTGTGGTTCCGAATAGGTTAGGGAACCGAGATGGGGTGGGCAACGCTTTTTTGGCCCTGTCCACACGATCTGGATGTCTTATCCCAGTACGAGCACCATATCTGGGGGTCAGAGATAAAATATGGAACTCAGGAACTCAGAAAAAATGAAAGGCTCAGGGATCGATTCGTAGATTGCAGTTATTTGAGCGGCTAGTGCAGTTTCCAGAAAAGGTGATCTTATTACATTGTCAGAATTTCTTAAGGACCTTGGGTTCCCGATTTCCTGAGTTCCATATTCAGACTTTTGGGATCAGATTAAGGGCATGAAGGAATATGACTTTGTGGTGATCGGCGGGGGGAGCGGGGGCTACGCAGCCGCCCGGACGGCCTCCTCTCTGGGGCTCTCCACGGCCGTGATCGAGGGGGGCGAGCAGGTGGGAGGTCTCTGCATCCTGAGAGGCTGCATGCCGAGCAAGACCCTCATCGAGTCCGGTAACCGCTACCGGACGCTCCGTCATGCGGATGAGTTCGGCCTCCATGCGGAAAAGATCGGATTTGACGCCGCGAAGATCGTGGAGCGCAAGCGGCGGCTGATCGGGGAATTCGCCGACTACCGGGCCCAGCAACTTGCGGGTGGTTCCTTTGATTTCATCCGGGGCCGCGCGGAGTTCCTCGATCCGCATTGCCTGAGGGTCTCCCTGCGGGAGGGGGGTGAAAGGATCCTTGCTCTCAAGAGCGGATGCATCGCGACGGGTTCGGTTCTAAACCGCCCTTCGATTCAGGGAATCGAGCTCTGCCTCTCAAGCGATGATCTGCTGGAGCTGACGGAGATCCCTGCCTCGGCGGTCGTTCTCGGCGGTGGGCCCGTGGCGTTGGAAATGGCCCACTATCTCGAGTCGCTTGGATCCAGAGTCATGATCCTCCAGCGCAATACCCAACTCCTGACCGGCAACGACCACGATGTCGCGGAGGCTGTCGCGGAGGCATTCCGGCGAAGGGGCATGCAGGTTCTCTGCGGCACGCGGTTGGAAAAAATCGAGAAATCAGGGGATCAACCGGCCGTATACTACAGTCATGGCAACGGCGGTGAAGTGATCAAGGCCGATCTCGTCGTGAATGCACTCGGCCGCCGCCCGGCGATCGTGGGGCTCGGTCTTGAGAAAGCCGGTGTAGCCCTCGAGGGGCCCGCCATCTGCACCGATCTCGAACAGCGCACCACGGCTCGGCACCTCTTCGCAGCGGGTGATTGCTGCGGCCCCTATGAGGTCGTCCACATCGCCATCACCCAAGGTGAGACCGCTGCAAGGAATGCCGCGGCTTTGATCAAGGGAGGTGCTCCGGCAACCCTGGATTATCGTCTCAAGCTCTTCGCCTGCTTTGCCGAACCGCAGATGGCCTCATGTGGCATGACCGAGCAGGAGGCCCGGGAGAATGGTCTGCAGATCGTCACGGCTTCCTATCCCTTTGCCGATCATGGAAAGTCCCTTGTGAAGGGGGAGACGGACGGTTTTGTGAAGCTGATCGCTGATGCTACCCAAGGACATATTCTCGGTGGTGCCGTCGTCGGGCCCGAGGCTTCCGAACTCATCCATGAGATCGTCGTGGCGATGGCCTTTCATGCCACTGCGGCTCAGTTGGCCGCCATCCCCCATTACCACCCGACGCTCAGCGAGATCTGGACCTATCCGGCTGAAGAGATTGCGGAGAAGATAGGGAAATAGACTGAACGAAGCTGATTGGTTGTTGGTGGATCCCTTTAGGCCCAAATGGCTAGGGTCTAAAAGACCAACAGCCTTATTATCTCAGTTCTGAGGCTGCCGGGAAAGTTGCTGGGCGACGCCCGCGGCCTGTGCCGAAACGGAATTGGGATACTGAGTGCCGAGCGACTGGATGACGCGTCTGGCATCCTCCATCCTACCTTGCTGGGCCAGAAGACGGGCCTGCGAGAAGATGGAGAAAGGTGCCCCGTAGCTCTGCGGATATGCCGCGGCGGCCTGCTGGTAGGAGTTGAGGGCATCGGCCGGTTTTCCTGCCACGCGGGCATTGGAGGCGCGTCCGATCAAGCCGGAGACGGCAAGGGGACTCGAAGGGTATGCCTCGGTAAATCGCGAGTAGAGGGAGTCGGATTCCTCGATCTTGCCGGCATCGCGCAGGGATGCGGCGAGCAGGAGCATGGCGTCGGCTGCAGCGGGGGTCCGTGGGTATTTGGAAATGACCTCGTTCCATGCCGCCTCGCTGTTAGCACCCGAGAGAAGGTTTTCGGAGGCAATGCGAGCGGAGCGGTTCACGGCCAGTACCCCGAGGAGGATGACGGCGAGGATGGTCAGGCCGACGATTCCGCTCAGAAGCGCTCCGCGATGATTGATCCAAAGAAGCTCGAGAGTGGAGGGCGGGGCGATCTCCTGATCGGCTTCGGGCGGGGTGAAAGGGGAGGACATGGTTGGGAAAAAGGATGAATGATGAATTATGAATGAGGAAAGAGGGAAAATGAAAACCTCAAATCATCCACAAGGACTCAAAAGGCTCGGTTTGGTCTGAACCCAACAGTCTAACAGTCTTCAGCCTAACAGCCCCGGTTGGCCATGGGCCAACCTCAGCCTCCCACCTGGGCGCGGGCTTCCTCTGCGAGTGCGGTGCTGAGGTAGCGCTCTCCGGTGGAGCAGGCGACGGTCACGATGAGCTTGCCGGCGTTCTCGGGGCGCTTGGCCAGCTC
>JBEAOJ010000072.1:0-9738 GCA_041164985.1 Verrucomicrobiota bacterium
AAACCCGACTGGTTTTACCTCGGCGGTGAGCGCCACCTGCGCTTCAAGGACCACGAGTGGATGTCGATCGGTAACGAGCGCGCCCTCCTCCTCGACCTCGTTGAGGACACGCCCGGACGCAAGACCTTCCGCGGTTCGGTGTCCTATTACGGCACGTCCATCCCCTGCGAGGTAAGCGTGTCGCTTCCGGAGTCCTGCCCGGGCTTCGAGGTGCGCGCATCACTAACCCCGCCCATCGACGTGGAACTGCAGGAAGCGCTTTCCAGTTTTGAAACGCCTTACATCCACGACGGAGAAGAGAGCATCCTCTGCGCGATCGGGATGGAGCCGATCCTCGTCACCTCCAAGGGAAAAAAGCTTGCCGGTATCGAGTGGGAAAACCCGCTCTGGTTCTACAACCGCCCTGGCGTCGCCCGGATGACCTCCGAGACTTTCGCCCCCTATCTCGCCCACCAGATTACGACCGCCGCCGGCCGCCGCCGCGTCACCCTCCTCCTCGATGTCGCGCAAAGCACCTTCGCTGATCTTTACGCCACACCCACCCGCCGCGTGATTGGCGACGGAGATGAAACATACGATCCCTCCACGGAATTCTCCGCGGGTGAGGGGCTCAATGGCTACAAGTTCATCGTTGGCGCCTTCAACTGGTCATCGACCCTCAAAAAGGACCCCAATCTGCTCGTCGAGGGCGGCCAGACCATCCGCCAGTGCGTACTTGTAGATTTCACCGGAGACAACGACAAACGCACGCCCGACGCCTGGCTGCAGGATGCCTGGGGACGCCTCCTCATGCGCTCCATGCCGTCCGACGGTCTTATCCCTGCGCAAAATCGCCCACGACCAAGGCGTGACCTGGCAGACTGCGTCCGAAGAACTCATCAAGGTCCTTCGCCAGGAGGAAATCCCCGGCCTCTGGAGCTCCGAGCGCGGCATCGCCGTTTACATCGACGGGACACGCCCTAAAGCCGGCGGTCTCGATCAAGGATTTTCCATGCTTTGGCTCGCCCCGGCAGCCTACCTCGCGCACTGGCGCGGAGACACGGGGCTGACCGACCGCACCCGCCTGCTGGGAGAAAGATTCGCCGCGTCTTTGGCCAATGCAGATCCAGCGCAGGCGTTCACGCTCGGCATGTGCTTCTTCGTGGCCGTGCCAGCCATGCGCCTGCTGGCGTTGCGTCCGCACCTCATGCCCGATTTGGACAAGGCCGCCACTCGTTACCTCGACGGCATGCTCGTCGCCCATCGAGACGGTTCGAAATCCGAAGGCCTCGGCGACTACGGCGTGCGCGCCATCGCCGCCCATGTGCTCTTCCTGGGCGGACGGGTGCTCGGCGACAAACGCTACTCCGCCCACGCGCTCAACATGCTGGACTTCATCAACGCCCGGCTGGACGATCGCTTCTGGTTTTTCGGCGGCGGCTTCGGTGAAAAATGTCCCGCCGGCCACCAAGCCCGCACCCTCGGCTACGCCCACGCCATCTACTCCAACCTCGAGGCACATCGCTTCACGGGCAATGCATCTTACCTCACGGCCGCCCGCCGTTTCGCGAATTTCCTATCGGCCCTCTTCTACTCGACGATCAACAACAGCCCGGTTCCCGACTTCGATACGCGCGGTTGGGCCCACGGCGCCCTGAGCGGACGCGACCAGATCGCCGAGTTTCCACCCTTCGAGACATGCGACGGCGTGCGCTCAATCGCTGCGCTGGCCCATTATATGGAATTGCCTGACTCGATGTACGACCTCATCTGGCTCACCTCGCGCACAACGCTTGCCATGATGCCCGCCGCCCGCACCCACAAGCGCATCCACGACACTCAAGGCCGGGTCGTTTACCGCCTATTGAATGATTTCGCCAACGAGCGCGCCATCTACGGCCGCTTCCCCTTCGTCTCCTACGAAAATCCGTGGGACCAGACACTCCAAGCCACCTATCAGGGTGCCGAGCCCATTCCCAACTGCCTTACTTTCGGCGGAGAAATCGGCCATGCCGACGACGAACGCCTCTTGGTCTTCTCGCCTCACGCGGCTGCATGGAACGTCAGCCATGACGGCTCGTTCCCCGTGCTGTGCTGGAATCCTCTGAAGGCACCGGTCCGCACGACGCTGCACCTGCGGACACGCCCGGGCGCTGCCGCCGTGTCCCAAGAGATCGAACTCGCACCTCGTTCGCTGGCACGCGTCACGGTGTGAGGTTTCGGTGGTTCGCATGAAGATCAAGGAGTCATTCCCGTGTATGAATGCATTTTAAAAATCTGAAATGTTCGCTTGATGGCAAGATAACCGTGAAGCGAATACGCTGGTGCGATTTATCAGGTGATGAGCCGAGGGGACCGGAAGGAGACTGTTTTTCTTGATGATGAGGGCCGGCGGGGATTTATGCGGACACTTGGTGAGGCGTGCAAGCGTGCGGGTTGGGAGGTGCATGCCTAGCTGGAAGAGACGATGTGGAAAATGCGCGAGGAATCGTGCGTTCGTTTTTGAAAAAGCGGGGGGATCCGGGAGAAACCTGATCCGGGATTCGGGAGGGGAATGTCGGGGCAAGCGCCGTCAAAAGACGCCTGCATAAGTTGCATTCGGCCTCGGACTGCAGCCCCTTGTAACCCTTTATACCATTTCCATGATTAGACTGGTGGAATTGGCGAAGGGATTTCTGGTGATGGGCTAGGCAATACAGGGCCTTGGGAAAGTCCTGGATAGATCCCGCAGTGGCGGGACCCGATAGGGCGAGCCGAACATGGAGCGAGCGAGTCAAAAGACCGAGGGGCAACCAAGCCGGTGGAAACGAGACCTTGGGAAGGTCGAGTTGTAGTCATCTGCATTCGCAGGATGAACCCAACGGGCGAGCCTTGCGAACATCGAGTGCAGGGATGCACGATGAAGCCAGCGAACCAAACCTCCGGGAGGTGGCGAGGAGAAGCCCTCCAAAGAAGGGACGGCGCTGCTTTGCGGGAGCAAAGTGCCGTTCAAGCAGTCCGAAGGACGAGGGCCTCGGGAGAGGCCGAGGCAAAGCAAGCGAGAACAAACGGGTGCGGAAGACTGTGGCTGATGCAGCAGCCTCGAAGAGGTGAATACGTTTAACCCAAAATATGCATTAGGAACTCGAATCCGAGAAGAGGAGAGGGGTTAAAAGGGTTAGAATCGTTACAAGGTTAAACCCAAATATTGCATTTTAAGCCTGTAGCAGGGAAGGGCGTTACACTAACCTAGTAAAGATCGAAGAATCATCAGTAAATTCTCCAGAAGGAGAACTGAATGTTGTAGTTGTTTATCGGATAGATGGTTGTGTCGAATGATTCCTAACGCTTTGCATTAGAACCGGTCATCTTCAAATCCTTGAATGCAAATTCTGTGATAAAAGGTGGATCCGAGATAACTGGGAGCTAAAGCCCCTTTTTAACGTTCTAACATTTTCACGTTTTAACTCCGCCTGGACTCACCATTCGGGTGAGGCATCCGAATCTGGCAACACCTCTCTATTGCATAATCCGAGTTTAAGGGGCTCCACCACGACAATAACCAGTATTTTGGGATTCCCTACGATCTCAAACGAGGCCGCAACTGGCTGGAGGAGTTCCAGAAATTCCTCGATTCCTATCCCGGCTTCAATCTCGATTTCGGGGTGTTTCAGGTCCCCCGCCCGGATTTCAACGACAACGGATTTCCCGATCCGCGTCTGCCCGATTTCGGCGCGGCACGGAAAGCCGCCGGCCACTCGCCCAAGCTGGAGATCGTGACGCTCTCGGGTTTTTTCTTCGCCATCGGCGCCGGTGTGTTTGAATACGCCGCATCCTGCGATGGAGTCGTCAACTTCCGTTTCTTCCCCGCCTCGGGCGATTCGGCTCCCACGCACGGGGATGGCAACCGCCTGGCAGCCGAACTGTCGCAACCGGTGATCTCCGTGCCGTTACCGGGTGCGGCACGGCGAAACACACAATCAACCAAGCGACTTGATATTCGACAAAGGACGATGCCTATTCAAGTATTCAACCCCCCGGGCATGAGGATCAAAAACAAGAAACAAGCAAAATAATGAGCGAGACAATCGGCAAAGTTCTGAACCAGGCGGTGGATGTCACCGCCGAATACGGCAAGCTGGAGAACCAGTGTTTTGTCGCCGGCGAGGTCGTTGATTTCGACCCGGCCTGCGGAAAGGGTACGGTGCGCTGGAAGCGGCACGGCCGCAAGCCGCGAATGGCGTTCGACCAGATCGTCGCGCCGCTCGAGGAAACGAAGTCCTGGGAGTTCCCGCCGGAGTATGAGCAGGATCCGGTGCTGCCGTTCGAGATCGCCTTCGTCACGCCGCGCACGATCCGCATCCGGGTGCGTGCGCGCGCTGCCGTCAGCGCGGAAGCAGAGTCCTTGATGCTCGTCGGCGAACCCGGACGCAGCGAGGCCTGGCAGTCCACGCGGGAAACCGGGCGGATCGTGTGGCGGGGGCCGCATGGATCGCTGACGCTCACGGAGAATCCCTGGCGCCTGGAGTTCCGCGATGCGGCGGGGCGGTTGGTGACGGACACCCGGCAGATGGGCGACACCAAATGCCTCTCCAATGCCACCAGCGTCCCCTTTTCATTCATCCGGCGTGCCGCGGATCTGGGACGCCAGTTTGCCGCCAGTTTCAGCCTGGCCCCGGATGAGAAACTCTTCGGCTGCGGCGAGTCGTTCACGCGCCTGAACAAGCGCGGGCAAAAGGTCGTGCTCTGGACCTGCGATGCCCATGGCGTCCTGACTCCGGCCATGTATAAGCCCGTGCCGTTCTTCCTGAGCAGCCGCGGATACGGGATGTTCATCCATGCCAGCACGCCCATGACCTTCGATTTCGGGCACGCTTACGACTCGACCTCAACCCTGCATGTGGGCGATGACGAGTTGGATCTCTTTGTGTTCCTCGGGTCGCCCCGGGAAATCCTCGCGGAATACACGGCGCTGACCGGGCGCAGCCCGATGCCGCCGGTGTGGTCGTTCGGCCTCTGGATGAGCCGCATCACCTACAAGAGCGAGGCCGAAACCCGGGAGGTGGCGGCAAAACTGCGCGAGCACCGCATTCCGAGCGATGTCATCCATCTCGACACCGGCTGGTTCGATACCGATTGGCGCTGCGACTATCGTTTCTCCCCAAACCGGTTCGACGATCCGGAGAAAATGATCGCCGATCTCCGCGAACAGGGGTTCCGGGTCAGTCTCTGGCAACTCCCCTATTTCACGCCCACCAATCCGCTCTACCGCGAGGCGGTGGAGAAGGGGTATGTCGTTCGCGATGCCAAGGGCAACGCCTCGACCGAGGACGCCGTACTGGATTTCTCCAACCCCGAAGCGGTGAGCTGGTATCAGGCGCTGCTCGCGGGCCTGCTGAAAATGGGGGTTGGAGCGATCAAGGTGGACTTCGGCGAGTCCGGGCCGCTCGACGGCCATTACGCCTCGGGTCGCAGCGGCTGGTATGAGCACAATCTCTACCCGTTGCGCTACAACCAGGCGGCGGCCGATGTCACCCGCGCGGTGACCGGCGAGAATGTCATCTGGGCGCGCAGCGCCTGGGCCGGCAGCCAGCGGTACCCGCTCCACTGGGGTGGCGACGCCGAGAACACCGACGGTGGCATGGCGTCGAGCCTGCGCGGCGGACTCTCGCTGGGGCTGTGCGGGTTTTCCTTCTGGAGTCACGACATCGGCGGCTTCGTCCAAAAGAGCCCCGAGGCGCTCTACCGGCGCTGGCTCCCGTTTGGCATGCTTACCAGCCACAGCCGTTGCCACGGAGTCCCGCCCAAGGAACCTTGGGAATATGACGACGGCTTCACGGACGCCTTCCGGAGAAGCGTCGAGCTCAAATACCGTCTGCTCCCCTATGTGATCGCCCAGGCCAAAGAGAGCGCTGCCAACGGCTGGCCCTTGCTCAGAACCCTCTTCTTCGAGTTCCCCGAGGATCCCACGGCGTGGCTCATCGAGGACGAATATTTCTTCGGCAGCGAGATGCTTGTGGCACCCCTCATGGAGGAAACGACCGGCCGGCAGGTCTATCTGCCGCCAGGCGGTTGGGTTGACTATCAAACCCGGCAACTCTTTGCCGGGGGGCGCTGGCACTGGATCGAGGCCGGGGAGATTCCCTGCGTGATTCTCGTGCGGGAAGGAGCCATCATTCCTCATGTCCCTGTCGCCCAAAGCACCGAACAAATCCGGTGGGATCAGGCAGAGGATGTGGCGTTCAACGGTTTGTCCATGGACGGGAAAAAATGAAGCACTCCCGATTGGTCCAAACCATGATTTGACCGTAAGCAAAAAACTCAACCAAGGGCGATAGCCCGGCATTTCTCAACAACATGACATCAAAGAACTGGTTCACCGAAGCCCGCTACGGGCTCTTCATCCACTACGGTCTCTACTCCCTGCTCGAACGCGCGGAGTGGGTCTGGAACCGCGAGGAAATTCCGCTTGAAGAATACAAGCAACTCGCAGTCCGCTTCACCGCGAAGGATTTCGACGCCGACAGGCTCTGCCGCATGGCGGTGGATGCAGGTATGCGCTATGTCGTGCTCACGACGATGCATCACGAGGGTTTCCGGCTTTATCCGACGGAACTCTCGGATTTCCACATCGGCAACAGCGGCGCGGCCGGGCGCGATCTCGTTGCCGAAATCATCGCCGCCGCGCGCAAGCATGGGCTCAAGGTCGGGCTCTACCACAGCCTCAACAACTGGTATGACCAACCGGACGCCGTCGCCGCGCTGGAGGATCCTGCCGCGTACGAGAAGTTTATCGCCGCCACGCACGCGCGCATCCGTGAGCTGGTGACCCGCTATAACCCGATCGACATCCTCTGGTATGATGGCTGGTGGCCGTTCAACGCCGGGGGATGGCAGGCGGAAAAGATGAACGCCATGGTGCGGGAGATCCAGCCGCAAATCCTCTTCAACGGCCGCAACGGCCTGCCGGGCGACTTCGCCACACCGGAGCAGCACCTCAGCGCGCCGAATCCGTGGCGCCCGTGGGAAGCCTGCGTGACGATGAACGAGAGCTGGAGCTTCCATGCCGGCGACCACGAGTGGAAAACCGAGTCGCAGGTCCTCGACATGCTCACCCGTTGCGCGCAGGGGAACGGTAACCTGCTTTTCAATGTCGGGCCCACGCCGGAGGGCGTCGTCCCCGAGCCCTGCACCCGTGTGCTGCACCGCGTCGGCGAGTGGCTTCGCAAGAACGGCGAGGCGATCTACGGCACCGAACTCTTCACCTTCAGCCTGCAGGAACGCGGCAACCATCGCGGCGACTGGAATTTCCACGGCCCGATGACAGTGAAGGGAAATTCCCTTTTCTGGCTGCTGCGCCGCTCTCCCGGCGACAAGGCGACCCTCGGCGGACTGCAGAACAAGGTCCTCTCCGTGAGCCGCCTCGACAACGGCGAGGCTCTGCCCTTCACCCAGAGCGGCACGCGCGTTCAGATCGCCAATGTGCCTGCAACCGACGAGACCGGCCTCTGGCCTGCGCTGAGGATCGAATGCGACGGTGCCCCCGTGGTCTATCAGACCGGCGGGCTCCGCATCCCGAAAGCCCCTCATCCCCACTACGACCCGTGCCCCTCGGACATTGCGCATTGATCTGCGTAAAATCACCTTCAACTCACCTCATCACACACCAACCATGATGGAAAAACCGCCTATCAACAGCGCCGATATGTTCGGCGGCGAGATCCAATACTTCCGCCTGGAGAAACGCTTCTGGAAGCCGATCCTTCAGCAATTCAAGGAGACCGGACTCAAGAACGTCACCAGCTACATCCAGTGGGGGACGCATCTGGTAGGACCGCCGAGTGCCGGACATCCCGCCGGTGAGCTTGATTTCGAGGGCCGGACCAATCCGAATCTCAACCTCTACCATTTCCTCGATCTCATTCAGGAGATGGGACTCGAACTCAACTTCCGGAGCGGCCCGTTTTGCTGCAACGAAATGGAATTCGGCGGTTACCCGAAGTGGTTGGTCTGCGGCGACCCCTCCATGATGGTGTGGGATCACCAGAACCGCACGACCCAGGGCTACTGGATCGCCCGCAAGGAAGGTTCCCAGCCGAGCTACCTGCATCCGGACTATCTCGACTGGTGCCGTAAGTGGATCAACGAGGTGGACAAGATCATCAAGCCCCGCCTGAAATCCAACGGCGGGTTCATCACGATGATTAACCTCGATAACGAGGTGAGCTACATCGTCCAAGATGGGATGCTCTCGAGTGATTACAATCCCGTGAACGTGCGCCCCGGGGGCTATTATCACCAGTTCCTTCGGGAAAAATACGGGACGTCGGGAGCCTTGCCGTACGCCGTGAAGCATGCGGCCATCGAAGAGGTGCAGCCGCCCCGCGAAGTCCCTGTGGACATCACCGCCGACGCGGCGTGGTATCTCGATTGGGTGGAGTTCAAGGAGTGGTGCATGTCGCGGTACTTGGCGGAATTACGGGCCATGCACGTGGCCAATGGCGTGGAGGACGTCACCTTCATGACCAACTTCAACCCTCATCTTCCGGAAGGGGTGCCGACGCGCATGCCGAGTTTCGAGCAAGCGGTGAAAGGCAAGGACAAGGGGAGGGGAATCGTGGGATACGATTTCTACCGTGGCACATTCCTTAGCTGGTCGGGCTACAGCTCCATGGCCCGCGTGCTGAGGTTGATGAACGCCAGCCTCGATTACACATGGTCTCCGGAATTCATGAGCGGGACCTGGGAAAAGGTCCTGTCCACGCGTGTCTCCGACGATCACATGCGATTCATGGCGCGGTCGGCGCTTGCGCAAGGTTGCAAGGCCCTTTCGTGGTTCATGTTCCATGACCGTCGCGTCTGGGGCGACTGCCCGGTCAGTCCCCACGGCCACCGGCGTCCGAGTTGGGAGGTGCTGCGCGAGACGTACGCTCTCTGCACCCAGTCAATCCCGCACTGGGATCAGCTTAAGGTCGAGGGGGATTGCGCCGTGATCTACGACGTGGTCCATCACCGGCATACTTCCATCGGAGATGTTTCCCCCTGCAATGATGGCAAATCGCACGTGGGCGCCCCCGTCATCAGGGAAAGCCTTGCCGGGTTAGCCAGTCAGGAATACTACGGACTGCACCGCGTGACGGAAGCGGCGGGACATCAGCCATTGGCCGTGGATATCGAGGCGAGGCCGGAGCGTCTTTCCAAGGTCAAGCTGGCCTTTTATCCAGGATCCCCCATCGCCTCGGCGGCCGGTTCGGCCGAGATGCGCGAGTGGGTCGCAGCTGGAGGCACCTTGGTCGTCAGCGGACCATGGCCCTCCCTCGACGAGTTGGGGCGTCCGCTCACCTTTTTGGGGATCGGTAAGCCCTCCTCCGAAGAGACGCAGATCGGCAGTGGTATCGTCATCCACCGATCTACACTGGGGATGGAGGATGCCGAGAAGGAATCACTCGAAGCCATCGCCTGGGTGCGGGAACGCGTTCGCTCGGCGGGAAGCTGGCATGTGGCCCTGGAATTGCCCTCGCCCGTCGTCTGGGAAGCCTGGGGGGAAGACAGCGGCGTCACCAACGCGGGCGGCAAGCTGGGGGGATCAGCCCTCGATCGGATCCAGCGCACCGTAGAGAGCCGCATCCTGGCCTCAGCCGTCCTGCAAAGCGGCGGCGGATTTCCGGTCCTCTTCGTGCTCAATCATTACCCGGAACCTGCCGAGATGCGCGTTGTCTTCAACACTATCCGCCCGCTCCTGCTCAAGAACCTGCTCACCGGCGAGGAAATCCCCGTCGT
>JBEAOJ010000073.1:0-8212 GCA_041164985.1 Verrucomicrobiota bacterium
GTCGACGTCAGGAAGTCCCGGGTGAAGGACACCCCCGCCATGAGGGATGCCATACACAATTCCAAGACAGCCGAAGGTATCACGTTCAAGGAGTACCTCGCCGCGGTGAACAAAGCCTACAGGGCAAGAAACGACGGAGGTGGGGGTGGAGGCGGAGGCCCCGCCGGTGCGGGTAAAACGCCCTTGGTCCCCACCGGGGGGGGATTCCCCGCCGCAGTTCAGGAAAAGATCCGGAAGCTTGCCGGCGGGACGGGAGACAAGGGGGATCAACGCCCCTTCCGCTTTGACTGGGTCGATTTTGACGATCCTGAAAAGGATCTGTTGTTCCGGCTTGATCACGGGAAGTGCGTTTGTTTCCTGAACAACAGGTTTTCCGGACTCCCGTCATTCGCCGGCAACGGCCACGCCGGAGGGACTCTGGTCAAGACACTCCTCTTCACCATCCTCGGCGACTACTGCAACAAGACCAGTCTCACAGGAACCGATGAGGCTCGCCTTCACGATCTCGGAATGCTGCTCGGGCTGGCTGCCGCCGAGGAGCAGGGGAGCGTTGGCCGGAACTGAAACACCGTACCCGGAACTACATGAGCGACCACCTCACTTGGCCAAACTTCAGCGCCTCCATCATCCGTGATGACGAGGACCGGGTCCACCGCGTCTCCGAGACCCCCTTGGCGGAGATCTACCACGCCGGCGGACGACTCGGCCTTCAGATCGAGCGCTCCGAGGCAGTCCCCGTGGATGCCCGCCTCTGCCGTCTGCTCATGCTCGAGGTGAACGAGTTCCATAACGGGGGTAAAATCCTGCTGCGTGTCACCTGCGGCCGCCCCTCCATGTTCCGTGAGGCGTACCTGCTCTTCACGGCCGTGACCGACCGCGTCCTAGAGGAGAACGAGGATGCCGCGAGGGCGCTCGAACTTGAACTGGCGGCGTTGGAGGCCCTGCTGGGCGAGCAGGGAGTGCTTTCCGTGGAGAAACAGATCGGCCTCTTCGGCGAGCTACTCGTGCTCCGGCAGTTCCTGCAGACCGGTGGTCCCCCGATGATGTCCTGCTGGACCGGCCCCCTCGGGGAGTCTCATGATTTCCGTCTCCCCGGACACGAATTCGAGGTGAAGACCTCCACGGGCCGCCGCCGCATCCACACCATCAACGGGCTTACCCAGGCGGTTCCCTCTCCGGGATCGGCATTGACATTCATCTCGATCCAGCTTGCCACTGCTGGAGCCGGGGAGGGAAGCACGCTCCCCGGTCTGATTTCGGAGATCGAGGAGTTACTTGCCGGGAACGCACCGGGATCCGCCGCCTTTGCTTCGGGTCTGTCCGGCGCCGGCTACCGTCCCATGGATGCCCCCGCTTATGCACGGGTCTGGAAATTGCGCTCCCCGATGATGCTTGTCCCGGTGGACGCTGCATTTCCCTCCCTGAATGCCGATCTCCTCATGCCGGCCATGGGTGCCTCCTACGGAAGGCTTGAGGAAATCTCATACACGGTGAATCTCGACGGAGCCGGAACGCTTGCCGAAGAGGGCCTTGTCCCCGTCATCCATTCAATCCGGAACCCCGAACAATAACTCCCTCCGTATCCATCCTGCCATGAACGAAGAACAACTGCGCAAGCTCATCATCTCGGTCCTCGGATCCATGAATGAGGAACCTAAACCCATCGATAGGAAACTCGGGCGCGAATGGGAGGATGAATATCCCGATGAACCCGTGGACCTTCCCCGATGCCATGATCTCCTGCTCTCGCCTGATCCTAACCATCCGGTGAGGCTGCGTTTCGGGAATCTCCTGCGCAAGTGGGACAACTCCCTTGACGGTGATTGGATCGGGGAAACCAATCGGAATACCGCGGCCCGTCGCCTGCGCATCCATGAGCTGCTCCAGCTTGACGAGGCCTTCCGCGCCAGGGTTGACGAGGTCATCCCCTACTGCCGGATCGGCGAGCCAGTGGTCATCAGCGACCTCCAGCTCGACTGGTATCATCCCGAGCAACTCGAGGAGGATTCCCCGCGTAATTTCTATTGGAACGCCTACTCCCGCTATCTCAGGGAGAGGAAGGGTTGGTCCGAGGAGAGCGTGCTGGCCATGGACAACTCCACCCGCGAGATCATCTCGCGCCTCGGAAATCCCGAGGACACACGGCAAGCCTTCCGTAGCCGCGGACTCGTCATGGGATATGTTCAGAGCGGCAAGACCGCCAACTTCACCGGGGTCATCGCCAAGGCGGTCGACGCCGGCTACCGCCTTGTCATCGTGCTGGCCGGCACATGGAACATGCTGCGCAACCAGACCCAGCGCCGCATCGACAAGGAACTGGTCGGGAAGGAGCTCCTTGACGGGGTTCAAGATTACGCGGCCCGACCCGATGACTGGGACGAGTTCATCGAGCACACCCAGCTGCCGTCCGAACTCGGAGCCTTCGACTGCGAGCGACTTACAGGCGCCCGTGACTTCAGGAATCTCGGCGATGCCATCGGGGCGCTGAAATTCCCTATTGCCGACCGCACCCAGCCGTTCAACCACCCCAACAATCTCCACCACGCTCCCTTCCGGATCATCGTGATCAAGAAGATTCCGAGCCGCCTCAAGCAGCTCAACATGAATCTCAACGCCATCCGGGAGAGGCTTCGCGACGTCCCGACCCTCGTGATCGACGACGAGTCCGATCAGGCGGGGATCAACACGCTCAGGCCACAGACGAACAGGCAGATCGTTCGTCGCACCGGCACCAACAAAGCCATCGTGAAGCTCCTCGAACTGCTTCCGCGCGGACAATATATCGGCTACACGGCGACGCCTTATGCAAACTTCCTTGTCGATCCGACCGACGAGCAGGATCTCTTCCCTAGGCATTTCATCCTGCCACTCGAGAGGCCGGACGGATACATGGGCATCTCCGACTTCTTCGATCCCGATGTCGTTTCCGACGACATTCCCGATGGTGACTTCACCTACAAGGAGGCAGCCTTTGTCCGGGACGGGCATGACTCCGACCTGCCCGAGTACGAGGACTCCATGAAGCGGGCGATCGCGAGCTATGTACTGGCGGGCACCGTGAAGCTCTACCGCCAGCAGCACGGGGAGCCTCCTCTTCCCAGGTTCCGCCACCACACCATGCTGGTGCACTCCAGCCATACGAATGTGGCGCACAGCGACGACAGGCAGAACGTGCAGCGCATCTATGATGCCACGGCCTTCCGCTCACCGGGAACCAGGGCATATCTTGAGAATCTCTGGGAGACCGATTTCCTCCCGGTGATCAATGCCCAGGGGGCCAGCGGGGCCGTGCCGCCCGATTTCGACGCGCTTTATGACTATGTCGGACCCGCCCTCGACAAGATCGAGTTGGGCGGCATGATCCGTGTCCTCAACAGCAGCGAGGGAGGGGATGAGGCTCCGGATTTCAACAGGGACGACGTCTGGCAGATCATCATCGGGGGGAACAAGCTCTCCCGCGGGTACACCATCGAGGGGCTGACCATCAGCTATTACCTGAGGAAGTCCGCCGCCGCCGACACCCTCATGCAGATGGGGCGGTGGTTCGGCTTCCGGAAGGGATACCGCGATCTGGTCCGCATCTTCATAGGCCGCAGCCAGGGAGCGCTGGGGGTCGACCTTGTCGACTCCTTCAAGCAGGCATGTCTCATGGAGGAGCGCTCCCGCGAGGATATCAGGCGCTATGCACGCCGCGCAGACGGCCGACCGCTGCGTCCCATCGATGTGCCCCCACTGATCGCCATCTCGGGGAATCTGCCCCCCACCGCGAGAAACAAGATGTGGAACTCCGTTATCAGGGCCAAGAACTTCGCCGATCAGTGGTTCATGCCAACAAGAATGCCGAACAGGGATCAGGCTATGAACGCCAATGATGCCCTTGCCGCTGCCCTCTGGAACGGCTCGACCGACTTGGGCCTCATGCAGCTCGGCGGCACGTATGAGAATGGCACCACCTCCAACTGGCCGGCCTATGTCAGGGAGTGCCTGCTTCCGGACTTCATCGGATTCCTTGAGAGCTTCAAGTGGCTTGGCGATGAGGCTCCGACGGATCTGCATCTGCAGATAGATTTCCTGAGGGAGCAGGCCCACGGCATCACCTCCTGCCTGCTCATTGCTCCCCAAATGGCAACCGGATCCGCCGAGCACTGGCACGGCATGACCGTCAAGAATCGCAAGCGCACCGAAACAGGCCGTTTCCAACTATTTGGCGAACCGCTCTACAGGATGGCAGCCGAGTATCTCACCGGAAGGAGCGAGCGGGAGAACTCTGCCAATCCCTTGGAGACTCCGAATGCCGTCACCGTGGGACTCAAGGACAACAAGCGGCTTGTCTGCCTTCTTTATCCTGTAATACCTCCTCCGAATACCGGTGAGACGATCATCACCATAGGATTCGAAGTCCTCTATCCCGGCAATGACCTCGACAAGGGACTGCACATCACCACCCAGGTTCCCAACAACGATCCCGTGGTGGACCTTGATGACGATGATGACGCGGCGGAAACCGCGCATGGCAATCCTGAAACCGGGAATGATCAGGATGAATCCGGGGATGGCACTTCTCCGGACCCCGTCGATAGTAACGATACGGGTGATGTCCTCGGGGCTGCCGCGAGAGCCTCGGATGACGGTCCCAAACCGCAGCCGGTTACCATCAGGATGGAGAATGCCCAGCCGGTCTACCGATGGACACGACTCCGGTTTCACAGGACACGCTGGGAGGAGTTTTCCGAGCCCCATACCCAGGAGAGGGTGGCCATCGGCGAGATCCGGAACCACGGGACCCATCGTCCGCCCATCGTTGTCTTTGCAACCTGGCGGAACAAACTCGACGGAGAACGGGTGAAGCTGACCACCGAGAAGATTCCGCAGGAGAAGCAGGAGGCCATTGCCGCTCTGATCCGCAGGATCGAGGCCGACCCCGAAAAGGCCCGGATGGATCTGGATGTCAGCCCTGTAGTCGAGGGGGCCCATTCGCACGGGATCAATGTCCGCCTCACCTCAGGCATCAAGACCATGGATGATCAGACGAAAACCCTGCTGAATTGGGAGCGTGATGCTCTGTTTATCCAAGGTGGACTCTTGGGTGAAATTGCCAAACTTCTGGGTGATGAAGGCCCGATGGTCCCTCTGGCCGTTATGGGATGACACGTACTGATTTCCTGTGGTCTGGACATTGACGATCCAATGCACAGACTAGAAGAACTGGAACATCTAAAATGCCCGAAGTGTCTCCATCCTCTAATACCGACTACAGCCAAAAGAGGCCCCAGTATAAATTTATTGATCTCTTTTGCGGCATAGGTGGTTTTCGTCTCGGTTTTGAGGGACTAGGGGCTAAGTGTGTCTTCTCAAGCGATTGGGATAAATACAGTCGTATTACATACAAAGCAAATTACGGGGAGGAGCCTCATGGAGACATTCACAAGGTCGCTGTCGCGGACATTCCTTCGTTCGACATTCTCTGTGGGGGATTCCCCTGTCAGCCATTTAGTATTGCGGGGGTTTCCAAGAAAATCAGCCTAGGGAGAAAGCATGGGTTTGAGGACGAAAAACAAGGAAACCTATTTTTCGAGATAGCTAACATTCTAGAGTTTCATCGTCCGGCAGCGTTTGTACTGGAAAACGTTAAAAATCTGAAAAGCCACGACAAGGGGCGGACATTTGAGATCATAGTGAATACCCTGACGGATGCCCTCGGGTATAGGGTATACTATAAGGTTATTGATGCGTGTAAGGTCGTTCCTCAGCATAGGGAGCGAATCTTCTTGGTGGGGTTTAAGGAGCCAAGGCACTTCGATTTTCCTGAGTTTCCTGAGAAAGGCCCAACGATATCTTCCATCTTGGAGAGAAAGGTTGATCCAAAATACACTCTTACCCCAAAACTCTGGACCTATCTCCAGAACTACGCCCGCAAACATCAGGAGGCGGGCAATGGCTTCGGGTTCGGACTGGTTACTGGAAAGGATTCCGCTAGAACCCTCAGCGCTCGTTATTACAAGGACGGATCCGAGATTCTTGTTGATCAGGGAAAAGGGAAGACACCAAGGCGCCTAACTCCCCGGGAATGCGCCCGGTTAATGGGTTATCCCGATAACTTCAACATACCGGTGTCCGATACCCAAGCATATCGACAATTTGGAAACTCGGTAGTCGTTCCCATCGTTTCGGCTATAGCACGGTCGGTCATGGATGCTTTGGAAACCCCCATTGGTTTTGTCCCCGATCTGGTTCTTCGCGAATCACCTGATGCTTATGGTGAAACGGCGTTAAAGACGACTTCCTTTAAAACTCGAGGAATCAAAAAGAAGGCTTCGAAATGAACCTCGCGACAATTTTCTCATGTGTCGCGCATAAGACAATTGCGTCCGTCGACATTCCCGACAGGAATTCCAACCAGCATGAAATCAACGGAGTCGCAGCCCTCAAAGAAATGTTCGGCACTGGGCAGACAACAAGGGGAAGTATCCGGTGGCATTATTTTTCGGATGACCGAGAACCGGAACATACTGTCGCTGAGTTTACTTTTTATGACGCAAGGGCCAGAGGGAGTCAGCGGACGGGGCGTTCGGAATGGCGCTTCTACTACTATGGTGATTTCTTAAGAAGAGTACGACAGGGAGATCTGCTGGTGATTACACGAGGCAGGGATTTGTCGATTGATGCATTCCTCATTCAAAAAGATTCGGGCTGGGAAAGGGCGGTCAGGCGTCTTTTTAGATTGGAACAGAATAGTTCAAGCTTCCGCGCCCTTTCCCGTGATGTTCTTGCACAAGATGAACTCGGATTTCTTGAGAGGAGAGTGCTTGAGGAAATTGGGCTGGCAGATGACTTGGTCGCTCTGCCTTCGGATGAGGATCTCGTGCTTCGGGAGTTCGGCGAGAGGTTTCCGGGAACCAAGGAGATGTCCGCCTTCGCAAGGAAGCATGTGGACCTTGCTGATGCGGGGCCTGATGACCTTATCGGCTCATGGATTTCGCGTGAAGAGCAGTTCTTCAAGGCATTGGAGAATGTGATCGTCGGGAAACGTTTGGAACAGGGATTTAATAGTACTGAGGATTTCATCAAGTATTCACTGTCTGTTCAGAACAGGCGAAAATCTCGAATGGGATACGCTCTACAGAACCACCTGGAGGAAATCTTCAGGATTCATCACCTCCAGTTCTGCCCCCAGGCCAAAACGGAGAGGAACAATACTCCCGATTTTATTTTTCCTGGAGAGGCCGAGTACCACGATCCGGAATATGATCAGTCCCTGCTGGTGATGCTCGGCTGCAAGTCGACGAGCAAGGATCGCTGGCGTCAGGTCCTGACCGAGGCTGACCGTATCAAGCAGAAGCATCTTTTTACACTCGAAGCAGGAATCTCAGCCGCACAGACAAAGGAAATGATGAAAAAAGATCTGAGACTTGTCATTCCGAGCATGCTCCATTGCACGTACAAGCCGGAACAATTACATGAAATTGAAAGCTTGGGTGATTTCATCTCCCATGTATCCCGGAAACAGGCGGCCTGACCCTCATGACCGACGTATTCACTAAGGCGAAGCGATCCGAGCTGATGTCGCGGATCCGGGGGAAGGGCAACAAGCGGACGGAGGGGGTGCTGGTTAAGCTCTTCCGTGAGGAGGGCATCACAGGATGGAGGCGGCATCTGAAGCTCCCCGGGAAGCCCGATTTCACCTTTCGGAAAGAGCGGCTGACGGTCTTCGTTGATGGCTGCTTCTGGCATGGCTGTCCCAAGTGCTACCGAGCACCGAAGGGGAACAAAAAGTTCTGGGAGGCCAAGATCACTCATAACCGTGAACGCGACCGGGAAGTGAACCGGGTGCTAAAAAAGCGAGGTTGGCGCGTCCTCCGCATTGCGGAGCATTCCCTGCGCAAAATAGATCGTGCCCGCCTACTCTCTCGAATTGAGAAGGCGCTATCCTTGCAGTAGCGTTCTTAATGCGGCTGACGAAGCAATCGACAATGTTCCCAATATGGGAACATTCTGCTTGATTCCCCGATGTCCTGATCTACCCTTGTCATGAGAATCATCTCCCGGAAAACCCTTCGCGATTTTTATGAAAAGCGCTCCGATGCCAAGGCCCCCCTGGAGGCGTGGTTTCATGAAACCGTCGCCGCCGCATGGAAATCCCCCCGGGACATCAAGAGCCGTTACCCTTCGGCGGATGTCCTGCCCGGAAACCGCGTGGTATTCAACATCAAGG
>JBEAOJ010000074.1:0-15822 GCA_041164985.1 Verrucomicrobiota bacterium
CTCCTGCTCGAGCAGGCCATCCAGACCATTGATCCCGCTGTCGGCGCAGATCGCGATGGCGCAGCGCGCGCCCTTGACCTCGAAAATATTGAACTGCGGAACGCGCGGTTGCCCTGGATCGCCAGGATCGCCAGAGGGTTTCGTTGGATCGGTCGGAATCAACACGCCCGAAGGATCCAGCGGCCGCTCGGTCAGCATCACGCGGTTCTTGCGTTGGACGATGAACCGGCCGTCGGGATAAACGGCATAGTGCGCGAGATAGCGTTTGTCGCCGCACGCTTCCACAAACCCGGCGCAGACGACCACTCCGTTCTCTCGGGCCATCCCAGCCAGCGCTTGGAAAATCGGCCCCTCCCCCATCCGTTCAGCCGTCGCCAGCACCTCGGGATACGGCGCATAGCCGGAGGCGCTCAACTCCGAGGTCAGCAAAATATCCGCGCCATCGCGGCCCGCCTGCGCGGCGAATTCCGCGATCTGCCGAAGGTTTTCGGCAACGGCTCCCGGCTTGCTCGTCGTGGAGCCGATGGCGATGTGGATTTGTTTCATAAGAGTTGAGCGCGATTTACCTTGCATGCAGCAGCGCGTGAACAAGGGACTCGGGAGCTTCCCCTGGTCCCTCAGCCCACCAGACGCGAACCGCGTTCGGTGGGATCTCGCCGTGGCAGAGCACGTTGGCAAACCTCAGTTCCAAAACCGTTGCGGCATCACTTGTATTTAGAACGGCGATATAGACGCCTCCATTGTCTCCCAACCTGGCGTGGAGTTTGCAACCTGGGGGAATTTCCCCGGAATCCGGGCGGTTGGTTGCCCGGACCGGCGGAGTGGCCAGAGCACGGGATGCCGCAAGTGCCGGGCGAATCGCTTCCCACATCTCGCGCCACTCCGCACCCCCATCCCACTTGACCGAAGCGATTTTTGCGAGTTTGGCCTCGTCGGGCTGCGACTTGGCGTTGCTGCCATTGTAGAACATGCTTTTTTCGTCCACGAACCACTCGTCGCCATAGGGACTTGCTTCAACGCCACCGAAGAGGGATTCCCCGATAAAACGGCGCATGACTTCGAGAAACCCTTCCGGTTTGGCTTTTTCGCCGATCGCCTGAAAGTAGTCATTGCTCATATCGGCGGCAGCAAAAAGCGGTGTGGTATGACGTTTATCCACGACTCCGTCCGGCTGCATAAGCCAGCAGATCTCGCGAGATGCAGCCGTGTTACCGCCTTCAAGTTGATTCCAATCGCTGTATCTCACGCCCGCCCAGCCAGTCGTGTTGTTCATTCCGACGCGCAGATTGGGATTCAACTCCCGCATGATCTTCATGCGCTGCTTGTTGAGTTCGAGAATACCCAGGCGGATTGATGGAATGCGCTCAAGCCGAGCGTCGCCGGGCTTGCCGATGCGCGCGGGATTGGCATTGATGCCGCTGTGATCAATGCGGTCCACAAAGACCGCTTCGAGACCGTAGTGTTTGCAAAGCTCTGCCTCTGCACGGGCGAGGCGTTCACCGCAATCCCGATTCCCTGCGTCCACGATCCAGTTGCCGGGTTCCCATGCGTGAAACCGCCGTCCCCAAGGATCGAGAACAATATCATCCTCCCGCAACACCCGATGGCTCTCAGGCTGCTCAATCTGTGTGCCGTAGCAGCCGACCGATTTCGCCCCTGCCTTGCGGAGATCCGAAATGAGCTTCCTAAGCATTTCCTCTGAGTAATCAAACCCTTCGTAGGTTTTCCATTGCCCGTAGAGATTGGCGGTGGAGGAGATGTGGTCGTAATGGTAATTCAGCAGAACAAGCCCCGGCTGGAGCGCCCGCACCTGGTCGAGCTGGAATGCCAATCGGGAGATGTTTCCGAAAACAATCGGGCCATCAGGCGCACCCTGTGGGACGAATCCGCGCGGGTTCAACGCATCAAAAAAACCTCCTCCCCTCGTGCATTGCAGGAGGAGCAGGGAGGGATCTTCCGCCTCGCTCCGCCATACCACAAATGACCACTCCGCCGATTCCCCCGGGGGGAGATACAGGGTCGAGAAAAACCGCAGTCTTCCCGGACTCCAAAGTGCGGCCGCGCCGTAATCGGGCTCCGAGGCCACGGACGTCCAGAGGTGGCCGTCAGTGGAAAATGCCGCTATTGGAGCACCAACCCGAAGATCGGATCCGTTCCTCGCAGGCTGCTTGAAGGACTCTGCTTCCGGCCGTTCCTGCCGCAGACCGAAAAGCAAGGGCTCCAGATAATACCACGATTTTGGGATTGAGGAATCCTCGAGTCCGCCCACCACCACCCCCGCCCCTTCGTAGGCCTCTTCGGTTCCGAAAATGCGGGCGTGCGCGGGCATCGGGATTTCGATCCCGACCGGCATGCGGATGGTGTTTTGCGTCCCCGGTGACCCCGCTTCGCGAAGGTCGGTGACCTTGACCGTGAACCGCGTTCCTACCGCACCGCCCGAGGCAACCGGCGATGTGCGGACGGTGCCACAAAACCGCATCGGCACATGCGGCCAGATGTCGCTGGGGAAGGCAAAGGCATCCAGCGAAGGCGGCCAGAAATTTGGCCAGCGATTTCCCGGAGGAACTCCATACGCACGGCCGGAGTCTCCACCATAGATCCCCTCAAAGCTCGCTTCCGACTCTCCCTGCTCAAACAACGCCACGAGCGGCTTGTCACCTGGAGCCCCGAGAGGCCGCCAGGAATCATCATACCGGATCAACCGGAATGCAGGTGGCACCATTTCTTCAGACGATCCGAACGAGGAGGGCCACTTGCCGATGGCATCTTCCCACTCGATAAAACCACCGAAAGAATCAGACAGAACTCGCATGTTATTTTTACTCATAATTAAGCATTCACTTTGCACGCGACAGCACGGCTGCGGCGGTCTCTGCCATTTTCCGGTTCCCGGCATCGTTGGGATGCAAGTAATCCATTTGGTATTCCGGCTTCATCCGCGCGGGATTGCCCGGGTCGCATAGTGCCGCGTCAAAATCGATCAGGTTTCCGCCCTTCATCTCCGCTCGGATCGCTTGATTGAGACTTTGCCGGAGTGTTTCTTTCGCGGGGTCGTCATCATATTTGGGATACCCACCTGCCGGCAGAATCGTTCCGACGTAAAGGTTGATGCCCTTTTGTTGCAGCACTTTTTCAAAGGAACGAACTCTCTTCATGAAATCTTCCGGTGAGGCGCTCTTGTTGTTGAGAATATCGTTGATCCCCATGAGGAAAATCACCGAACCCACGCCGTCCAGTTTATTGATGATGCCCGCTGCTCCTCCCGAATAGATGGCCATATCTCCGTTCACTCCGAGATTAAGCGTCGGGCACTTCAGCATGGCGGCAAGCAATTCGGGATAACGGTTGCCGCTTTTAGGCGTCGCACCATATCCCTGCGTAATCGAATCGCCATAGCAGAGCACCGTAGGACGTTGGTCGGTAGTCCAGACATCCACTTGGGAAATATTCCCAGGGAACTGTCCATTCTTATACTCGCCTAAGGTCTGGGCATCATGCGCGTTTCCAGCCGCATAGAAGAAGCCATCCACGTCGAAAGCATAGGAGGTTTTCGGGCTGGAATAGCTTTGCTGGAGAAACCAGAGCCCTTCCGAAACCGGCACTTCCACTTCATCCGATGGCCTAGCGGCTTGCTTGCACTCAATCATGGTCGACGGCTGACCGACAAAGGTCACTGGATAGGTCGCCCCCTCGATTTTGCCCTCGCGATTTTCCGCCTTGGCAAGGGTCAACTTGTCCAACTGAACATTATCGGCTTGGGAGGAGCGAACCCAGATGCGAACCTTAGATCCGGAAAAATAGAGAGGCACTGGAGCACGAAGGGTGGCACCTTCTCCTCCGGCCCAGCTGATATTGTAATTGTCCATCTGCCCCCGCTTAAAAAAAGCGGTCTTCCAGTGCCCCGTCGGATTTGATGCCTCTGCGGCAAAGGTTGACCCGCCGCACAGGGCGAACACGATCGAAACAGCAGCTGTATTTTTGAGTTTTTGGATGTTCCTATTCATAAATTCTTCCGGTTTCTTTTTCGCTTAATCCAGAAACAGCGCGGACGGTCCGATCGGGGTCAGGTGCTGTATCGGCACGCCATCTGAGCTGCGGAATGGAGCGGATGTCGTCTCGACACGCAGCACCACCGGCCCGGCAAAGCGAAACTGAAAGACACGGTCGGCCTCCTGCGTCTGCACATATTGAATGGTCTCGGTGGCCCCGTCCGGAGCACTCACCGACACGCGGACGCTGGCCTCGCCAATGCCACCCACCATCACCAGCGTGGCGCGATGCTCGGCGTCGTCCTGCGGTTGAATCTGGATCTCCTCGGCACCGCCATTCCCCTTGGCGACAGAGCCGTGCCAGCCGTCGGACTTGTCCGCCAAGCCAGACTTGCCATTGATCCGGAATGCGAGCTTGCCGGCCGTGCTGAATGGCGGGGCCGGGAGGGGTTTGAAAGCATTGAAGGATTCCGCATTGATCGTGTCAGCAAACGGCGCGGCGATCGTTTTGGTTGGCGTGGCGACCCCATCGGTCATCAACGTGGCCGAGGGCTTTTCCTCGCGCCAGTTCCAGAGCACGTAGCCGGCCTTGCCGACGGCTTGCACGGGCAACGGCAGGTCGAGCTTCGCCACCGGTTTGCCCGCGTTGGCGGGCGTCAACTCGACGACAGCCTTGGTCGCCACGCGAACCGCAGCTTCGAGTTTGGGAAGGGCAGTGGCGACGGGATTGGAAAAGGAGATTCGATTCATTAGCCGATTGCTGGTCGGATTGAGAAAACCAGTCTCATGCGCGGGCGCGGACGAACGCCTTCATCGTAGCGAATTCCCTGTCCGGGCGATCGGCGACGGGGCGGATCGTGTAGGGCCCGACCGCAGCGGGAACGATGAAGGTCTCGGCATAGTGGACGGTAAAAGGCTCGAAGGCACCGGACGGGCTCTCGACGACGACCTCATCGCCCTCCACGAGATTCAATACATGGACTCCGCCGGTCTCCTGTCCACCGGTGTTGTGTTCGACTTTGCCCGTGAACCAATGGCGGCGCGTCTCGATGAACTCCGCTGGGTGTAGTCCGGTGGATTCCTCCCTCCACCCCTCGCCTCGGGCCACTTCGCGGAAGCGGTTGACGAGATGCTGGGATGCGTAGGATTCATCCCGGTTCCACTGGATGACCTTGCTTCCGCGCTCGATGTTCACGGGGCGTGGAAGACCGTCTAGACCAAGACGGTTCCAATCCCAAAGCTTGAAGGTGAAGATGTAGGGCGTGGCGCTGATCTCCAGAACCATCGAACCGGCGCCGGAGCAGTGAAGGGTGCCGGCGGGAATGAGGAAATGGTCGTGCTTGCGGGCCGGAAAGCTGGCTGCGAATTTCTCCGCATCGAAGCTTTTCCTCCCCTCCTGCGCCGCGCGAAGATCCTCCAGCATTTCGTCGGGTTCGGTGCCGTTTTTGCAACCAAGATAAACCACGGCGCCAGGTTCGGCATCGAGCATGTAGTAGCTCTCGTCCTGGGTGTAGGGCAGCCCGAAATGCGTGCGCGCATACTCCGTCAGCGGATGGACCTGGAAGGACAGGTTACCACCCCCCATGGTGTCGAGAAAGTCGAACCGGATGGGGAACTCGGGACCGAAGCGGCCGTGGACAGGCTCCCCGAGAAGTTCGCGCGGATGGCGGAAGACAAGATTGATGGAAGGAATCTCGACCCTCACCCCGCCGGGAAATTCGATCAGGAGGGAATTCTCCTCGGGAACGCAATCGAAGCACCATGCGTAGTTGGGAGGCCCATCGGGCAGTTCGCACACTTCGCGCATCCACTGCCCGCCCCACGGGCCCGGATCAAAGAACGGCACCACGCGGAAAGGCCGGGTGGATGCTGCAGAGAGCGCAGCCAGATGGGCCTCACCTGTTACCATCTTCGGCTCGCTTGCAACCGTGGTATCGAGAAGGAAATCCCAGTGCGGCATGGTCTCCTGCTTGAGCCTGTCCGCGACGCGCCAGTCGATGAAGAAGCTGCGTTTGTATTGAAGAGAGGCTTTGAGTCCACGGTTCCGCGTGCCGAGGTTGTCGACCTCTCCCCGCCGCTGGCGAAGCTGGCCTTCCCAGCGCGGCATATCGGCATAGACGAGGAGATCCGCGGCGGGAGCCAGCAGGGAGGCGCCGGGACCAACCACCAGAACGGGACCGCGCGCGGAATCGGCGGCAATTTTCCGGGTGAGCTCGCCGGATTTCAACGGGTCGAGAAAATCGGCCATCTGAAGGGTGGTATTGAGGTAGCCGAAAACAGGGTCATCACCTCCCAGAAACGGCCCCACCATGGCATCAACCTCCGCTTCGGATTTGAACGCCTCCTGCGTGTCGATCGCGAGGATCGGTTGGAGTCCCGCCGCGAACCTTGCGAGCACTTCTTCAACATGAACTCCCGGGTAGCACTCGACGGCCACAAGAAAGTTTCCAGCACCGGTTTTCTTGCGAATTGTGGAGGAGATCGATTCCCACCCGCTCCAGCACGAGGAGGCGTGCGCGGCGGGCACGGGGATACTCGGAAACTTGTCGTAATTCGGGGCACGGAGGCCGAGGGATTTAAGATGGCTCATGATTCAGGATTGTTTTGGAAATAGGGGACGAACGGCAGGAGAAACAAGATTTCTTGATGAAGCAAAGAGGAGGGCGTTCAACGCGGCGCCATAGACTGTGTCGTGAAGCGGATCGCACAGGCGTACTCCCGGGCAGGAATTGCGAATTTCAAATTCCACCATCGGTTGGTAGGGCGCTCCGGACCTCACGCACCCACCCAGAAGAACCACGCGGGGAGGTTCGGAAAATTCAAGATTCGTTGCCGTCGTGGAAACAAGCTCGGCCAGAGCCACGGCCCCGCGCCGGAGAACTCCCATGGCCGCCGGATCACCGTCGGCGGCAAGTTTCATGATCGTCGGGGCGAACGAGGCGATCCCAGCGGGTGTCCATTTGCGGTTGTAGAGCCTCTCCAGAAGAAAATCCGGATGAGAAACCTCATAAAAATCGAGCACCGCCGACAACAGCGGGGTTTGCGTTTCGCGCCCGTCAACCATTCGCACCGCCGTCCGCAACGCGTCATGGGACAGGCCGAATCCGGAACCACCGTCATCCATCAGCCAGGCCCAGCCGCCGCAGTTGAAGTAATTGCCCTTGGGATCGCGCCCGAGGCAGCTGCTGCCGGTTCCGGAAATGAGGGCGAGGCCGGCCTCGCCGTCAAGCCCGCCGGCCAGGGCATTGTGAAGGTCGTTTTTCACCTGGATTCCGCCAACCGCGGCAATACCCCTGGATTCGGCCGCCGCAGTCATCCTCGCCATATCCGTTCCCGATTTCACCGCCGCCAAGCCGAGAAAGGCCGCTTGGACGGGCGAGAATGGGATGCCGGCATCGGCAAAAGCCGCGAGGGTGGCGAGTCGCAGGTTGTCGGCGGCCACCTCCTCCCCCATGTTGTTGAAATTCGAGGAATCGGCCTCGCCAAGACCGATCACACCGCCGGTGCCCGTCAGGAGCACGGACCGGGTGCGAGTTCCCCCGCCGTCAATCCCCAGAAAAAGCCCGGTCTCCCCGGTGCTGGAGAAGGAGAATGAAGTTTCAGCCATTGCGTCTTTCCTTGAGCCAGAGGATGGAGGTGACGCCCCGGGGATAGTATCTGCTCCCCTGAGCCCTGCCGCTAACGATCTGATCGCTCCACGCCCAGTAGCTGTTCCCCGGATCGCGCAGCCAGGAGGCGTGGGTCCGGTCCGCGACGGCGCCGGCCTTGCCGGGCTTTTCTCCGAGGATTTCGGAGGCGATGAACTGGCAGAGATAGACCTTGCTGAGCCACGAGTTGTTGCTGGTCGAGCTAATCTTCCATCCCCCGTCGGGAAACAGGCAGATTCCCTGCTTGAGCACGCCGCGGAGGTGGCGGCGAAGGGCGGAGATGAGTGCGCCGAACTCGCCCTCGGGCGAGAGAGCTTTCTTGAGGCCGAGGGCATGGGGAATGACAAGCCCCTCGATGGCCGGAATGATGCGGCTCTCCACATTCTCGTGAAGGACGGCAGGCAGAAGGCCGTGATTGTCAGCGGAAGCGGTCACGGTCGCCGCCGCGCGGGCGGCCTGTTCCCGGGCGATGGCGGAGCGTTTCTTGTCGCCGAGAACGGAGAACAGGTCGGCCAGCCCGACATAGCATCCCCAGCATTTCACGGCGAGGTAGAGGTTGTTTCGTGCCTGGCCGAGCGAGACATCGAGGCTGTCGTAGGTCGTGATCTCGCTGCCGCCGGCGCAGCGCGAACTGTCGAGCGACATCACGCCGTCGCGTCGGGCGGGATCGGGGTGGTCGCGGTTGAGGAGGCTGACCAGGATTTTTTGGAATGTGGGGAGGTTCTTTTTCCGCCAGGCCGTGTCGCCGGATTGCTTGGCATAGACGAGGGCGCAGACGAGCCAGTTCACCAACTCCTCGTGCGACATGTGGGAGAAGCAGCCGTGCAGCCCGCTCTTCTCATAGACCGAGCGACCGGCGGGCGTGAAATGGTTCGTGTTGCCCATGTCGTGCGTGAAGGTGATGCCCCCCGGATATTGGGTGGAATCCCCCGGAAACCGTACGGTGTCGGTGTAGGAGTAGCGCCGGAGGAACCAGTCGAGCTCGTTGCGCACGGTCCAGGGGTTCATCTCCATCTCGAAGAAGAGTTGGTCGATCGTGAGGTCGAGCGTGTTGATCATCCGGTATTCGCCCTCGTTCACGGCCCAGAGCGGCTTGCCTTCGCACTCCAGGAACTGCGTGCTGCCGTAGTAGCTGTGCACGGCCTGGGCGAGCATGAAGGAGCGGGCCTCGCCGAGTCCGGCCTTGGCCAGCTTCCTGTCGAACGCATCGCCGCGTTTCTTGAGGGCTGCGAAGTTTCCAAGCACGTAAGCTGCGACGGATTCGAGTCCTTCGAAATAACGCGTGTAGTAGTAGCGGGTGTCGAGCCCCGTGGTGGCCCGCCCCGTGCGGTAAAAACAGACGGCGAAACGGAAGGTCTGCTTCCTGCCGGGCTTCACCGCGCAGACCATAAGTCCCACGCTGCCGATCCCGAATCCGCGGTTGAACGGATCGGTCTCCTCCAGAATGTGCTCGACGGTGAAGCCGAGCGCGGAGTGGACGCCGGGCGAGTCGCTCGCGATGGCCAGTGTGTCGCCGCAGGCGAAGCCCGCGATTTTTTCCGCGCCCCCGAGAAGGCGCATCCCGCGCACCGGGTCGTTGCCTTGGAATCCGAAGATCGCCCTTCGCTCCGACTTCGAGCGTGTGTTGTCCACGGTCAGTTCCACGGTCAACGCGGGCACATAGGCAAGGCGGAGATCCTGTTCCGTTGCCTTCCCCGGTTCGGGCGCGGGCATCACCGGAGTGTGGATGCTGAAGGTCAGATCCCCTGCGCTCCAGGTGTCGGAACCAGGAGCAAATTCCCGCCGGATCTCCTCTCCAGCCCAAGGACGCGGAACGACGCGCTTTTGCACAACCACGGCCTCCACATCGAAGCGGGCGCTGTCGTCCCCGGTTGACTCCTGAAAAAACGGCAGGCAGGTGATGCTGTCTTCATCCGCGAGGCCGATGAAGACATTCTGATCGGCCGGTTTGCCGAGTTCGAGGCCGAGACCGCCCACGGCGCCCTTGGCCCCGAGGGTGAAACTGGCAAATGCGCCGATGGGTGAATGCTGGGTGTTGAAGAAGATGTCGGCGTTCATTTTTTAGAGTCGGGAGATGTCGTGGATGGTTGGAGTTCCACCGCTCCGGGTGGTTTGCGTTTTGAGATTCCTCATAAATGCTTAGAACCAGGCAATGGCGTTCACGGCATGTGCATACGGGACGTCCCAATGCTCGAGGGTGTTCCACTCGATGGCGAAGCTCTCCTCGAGATACGGCGTGTCATCGGGCCGACCGATGAAGCCGATCACGGTGCCTTCGGGAATCTGGGTGACGCGGAATCCGTAGGCCACGGGTTGCCGATAGCCGATGCCGTTGTAGAGCGAGCGGTTGAGGGTGTTGTGTCCGGCCGTCCATTGTATCTGCCGCTCGGCGAGCGCCCGCCAGGCAGGAACGCCGAGGATCGCGGAGGCTTTGGCCAGCACGGCGGCATGTGCCGTGGCACAACTGCTCGTGCCGTGCGCGATCCCCTGCCAGTTGAAGGGATGCATGAAGCTGCGGATGCCGAGTCCACCGCCCGCCTCCCGGAAGGTCTGGCGCTCCGCCTGCTCCGGGTTTTTGAAAACACCGTAAGGGGTGAAGTCGAAGGGATTCGAGGCGGCATCGGCGGCGAGATAGCCGTTGCAATAAAGGGCCACCGCCTCACGGCAGCGGGCCGCTTCGGCCTCCAGACCAGATGGCGCAAGCTCGGCGAGCCGAAGCAAGGCCCAGGCGGGATGGCCGGCGTAGGTAATGCTGCGATAGGCGTCCGCACGGTCCTTCTCGTGGAAGAAACCCGTGATGCCCTCGGGACGCGTTTCCTGCCGGGCGAGGAGTTCGTTGGCCAGCGAGCGGATCAACTCGGCTCCGGCCAACTCGGGGAGCTCGAGCGCGGCTAGAAGCTCCTGGGCAATGAACAGTGTTCGCCCGTCGTGCCCTCGCTGGCGTCCGTATTTCCAAGCCCTTTCGGCCAGGCCACGGCAGATGACCCCATCGGCATCGGGCAGGACTTTGGAGCACTGCATCTGCAGTTGAACGAAGGCAAACTGGATCTGGGGATTGTAGGTCGTGCGCACCATGCGCTCGTCGCCCGAGTGGAGGCGGTTGTCGGTCCATCGATTGTCGCTGGCGCTGCCGTAGCAACCAGGATGGTTTTCAAACCACCAGTGCTTTTCGTAGACGCGGTTGAGTTCGGGCGGGGCCGCTCCTCCAGCGACATCCTCATAGACCTGCCCTTCCGAAGTGATCATCTGGTGATAGAGCCGGTTGCCCCAGCGAATTTCGTCACGGGCAGCCTCGCGGAAGCCGGGATGACCCCTTTCCGCAACGAGAACAAGTGCCTCGAGATTGCCTTGGGTGAGCGCCAGCCATTTGCGGAAATCCCCCGCATCGTGCCAACCGCCGGTTGCAGGCCAGTAACTCCCATCGGTGTCGAGCACGCCGTCGTCGAGGTGGCAGGCGGGATGAACCCCGGGAATCTCGCAGCCGCAGCGCTGGCCGTTGAGAAAGGTCAGGAATCCACGGGTGAGGCGGTCGTAGACCCAGTCCGCGATCATGAACGGCGCGGAGATCTGGTAATCGGTCTCGATCTGGTAGCTGCCGGGCGTGGTGAAATCGCTGAAATCGGCCTGCCAAAATGTTCCCCAACGGGATTCGGTCTTCACGAGTTCGCCCTGATAAAAAAAAGAGCCGGGCTCGGGGATTAGCTTGCCTTCCAGCAGATCGAATGGGCACGGAAAACGCTTGGAGAAACCCTCCGGCTCCACGCGCTGGCGCTTCATGCGGAAGCAATTCTGACGCAGGTAAAATGGAATCCGCTCCGGCAGGTGCGCATGATCCGCGCTGGGGCAAAGGGTGGCGGTTTTCGGGGAGTCCGGGCGGTAGCCGAGATGGGAGAGTGCGAGTTGCATGGTTTAGTTTTGAGCAGCAGTGGCGATTTTTATGGATGAGATTTCTTGGAATCGGAGCCGTCAGGTTGGCGCAGATGCCGGGCCAGGAACCCCGCGATCTCATCGAGCCTTTCCGGCAGGCTTAATTGCTCCGTGCTGTGTCCCGCGCCGGGGATGACCTGCAGCGTGCTCTCGACACCGGCATCCTGGAGCGCCCGGTGCAGTCTCTGGCTTTGGACCAGCGGAACGATGTCGTCCCGGTCGCCGTGAACGGTGAAAAACGGCGCGCTCCGGCCATGCACATGATGCAGCGGGCCGGCGGTGCGGGCCTTTTCCAGATTTTGTGAAAACGGCCCCCCCAGCAACCGGTAAACCGGCGATTCCGGGGAATCCATCGAGGGGGAAAACGGCGCGCCCCATTCCAGAAAATCCACAGGGCCGAACCAATTGACCACGCATCGGACCTCGCTTGATTGATCGGCATGATCCCCGACATCAAAGTCCCGCGTGAGTCCGGTGGTGCCGAGGAGCGCCGCGAGGTGTCCCCCGGCGGATGCCCCCCAGACGCCGATCCGGGCTGGGTCGATGCCATATTCCGCGGCATGGGCGCGAAGCCAGCGCACGGCGGATTTGCAGTCATGGAGCTGGGAGGGAAAAGCCGCCTCGTCACTGAGACGATAGCCGACACTGGCGATGGCATAGCCCCGCTCCGCGAAATCCCGCACCGGGCACGGATTTTTGTCGCCGCATTCCCAAGCCCCCCCGTGGATCCACAGGACCGCAGGCGATGAACCGTGAGCCTGATCCGGCAGGTAAAGATCCAGCCTCTGCCTCGGGCTGCCGCCGGCGATATAGGGGATGTCATGAATGGCTCTCATGGAAATACCGGCGCGCTTGCCCGCAGTGTCAGGATTTGTCTTGGAGCAACCGTGCACTGGCCTCCTCCAATGCGCTTGGAATTGCTACCCCGCATGTCGATGATCTCCCACGCACCCTCCCCGAGAAGGCGGATCGACTCCTGCTTGTCGGAAGGATTGAAGACGCGGAAAATCCAGTGACCGTCCTGCATGTGGCAGCAGGAAAGCACGACATTCCCGGCAATGGCGGGGCGTTCCTCAAGGCGGCGCGCCTTGGTTTTTGGAAGGTGCGCCAGATCCCCCGCATCAAGGAAAACGACTTGCGGCGGGGCGGCCAGCGACTGCGCGATTTGGAAAAGCCCGGCGGCGGGCACCGGACCGTCGAATGGCTTGAGGGCCATGCGGAACTTGTGCGTTCCGTGAATCTGCCCGCCCTCGTTGCCGTCTGTGTAGACAGCCCGCCGGAAGCCGCGCAGGAGGGTGAGGCAGAGTGGCCGGTCGGGTTGGTCGAGCACGGCGCTTTCGTATTGCCCCGGCGCAAGGAGCGCCAGGCCCCGTTCGCCATCGGTCGTCGCCACCCAATTCTGCTGGGGCGTCATTTCCACCTGGAGCTCGCGCGCGAGATGCCGGTCCTTGGCGAGCTTGACCGGACGCTCGACGGCATCGAACGGAGTATCAGCCCAGAACGAGTCCGCGCGCGAAAGGCCGGTCGGGCAAAAAACGCGCAGGCGGTGGTCGCTTGCCGTGTTGTGGACGGTGGTCTCGACCTCGACATGGGCGCAATCCTTCCTGAGCGTCACAACATGCTCGACAGCCAGGGGAGCGAGCGATGCGGCACGCCGGCCGGTCTGGAAATCGAAATGCGTGGGCACCGTCCATTCGACACGAATGCAAAGCCGGGCGAGAAGCGGGCCGTTTTCCGCGACACCGAATGTGGCGTTGCCCCCCATGGAGAGAAACGACCTGTCCTGCAGGGCGATCCCATGGAACCAGCCGTCGCCGATATCCGCCGTGTCCTCCAGGGCAAGCAGCCCATGGTATTCCGCACCGGATGAGAGATCCTTCAAAGAGACCGTCCCGTTGTCCGCCGCAGACACCTCAAGAAACGCGTTGCGCAGGGTTCTCCGGTCAACGCCGATCATCTCATCCATCGCAATCCGCGCGGGGCCTTCGGAGCGCTTCAAGATGAAATGCGCGGATGTGCCCGGATCGAGCGTGGTGTCGATGGCGATTCGAACGCCCTGGCGGAAGCCGGGAGCCGGCATGTGGTTTGGAGGAACGCGCAAATGGGCCGTCGAAGGAACGACCTCCAGAAGCTGGTAGCCGACCTCGTTCCCTTGGAGATCGCAAAGGCGCAGCGACGGCTTCCATTCGAATTCGAAAAATTCGGCGAACTGCGGCCAGTCCTTCGGCAGGCGCACAACGGCCTCGGGAGAGTGATGCCCTGCACCCGCCGCCGGGGCAAAGACCGCGAGTGCGATTTCATCCTCCCGCAGGCGGTCCGCAACCGCCGCGCATGCGAGGGATTGCAGGGCGTGGTCGCGATGGAACTCCGCGATTTGCCGGCTTTGATCGAACCGGTATGGCATCGCGTCATGCGTCTCGTCGGGGCTGCAACCGCAAATGCTGTCGTGCGGATGGTTTTTGAGCAGATACTCCCAGGCGAGTTCCAGCGGGCGCGCCGGATACTCGAGACCGAGCGCAAAACCGGCGGCGGCGCACCAGGGCTCCGCCCAGAGGGTCAGAATGGTCTCCCCGGCGTGATTGGCCCGCTTCAAGGGAATGCGGCTGCTGCCCACGCCTGGAATGAGCCAGCCCCTGGTGTCCATGGAGGCCGGCACGCGCAACTCCCCTGCGACGTTCGTGCAGGTGGATGAACCCCTCATCTCGGAGTGGAGCGCGGTGATGAAATCGTCGAGCGTGGAGACTTTCACCACCTCGCGACCGGCCAGGGCGTTGATTTTTTCCACAACCTCCAGGAGAACGGGATCGAACTCCAGGTGGTCCCCGCCGTCGAACCAGAGTAATGACCCAGCCATGCTGGCCTGCTGGGATTTCAGCAGATACTCCGCCGCGTTTTCGACCATCGCATCGATACAGGGCCTCTCGTCCGGCAGGTTGGTCTTGCGGACATTGAAGCCAAAATCGCAGTAGCCATCGATGGGAAAGCGGTGAACGAGAATGCAGCTGCCATCGGGGCTCCGCCAATGGAAAGGATTGCTGACACCGGTATCAATGCCGCGCCAGAGAATGGCGTTGTCCATGCCAAGCCGGGCGAGCACCTGGGGCATCTGGCTGTTGTGGCCGAAAATATCACACAGCCATCCCACCTTGCTGGATGCCCCGAATTCCTCCGACCGCTTCATGCCAAGCAGGAAGTTTCTCACAAGCGATTCCCCGCTCACGAGGAATTCGTCCGGCAGGTTATACCACGGCCCGACCTTGAAGCGGCCCTCGGCGACCAGGCGGCGCAGCAAAAGCTCCTTCTCGGGACGGATTTCGATGTAGTCCTCGACGGGAATGAACTGGCCGTCCATCTGATAGGCGGGAAGACTTCCCGACTCCAAACACGCAAGAACCGTGTCGAGCATGGAAACCAGTTTTCCCCGGAACTTCTGAAACGGAAGATACCACTCGCGATCCCAGTGAGAACTGAAGACAAGGTGAATGGATCCTTTGAAATTCTGGAAGACCTGCTGCGGGTTGGTGGATTTGTGGCTCATTGTTTCTTTAGTCCGAATTATGCATTATACCATCTCCATGTTTAGACTGGTGGAATCGGCTAAGGAAGCGCTGATTAAATCCCATGAAGGCCGCTGAAGAGCATTTGCTGATTTTTGAAGGCGCGAGCGCTGGGCGATACCCGCAGCGGTCTCGCCCGAGCGAGCAACGCCACAAAAATCGACAAATGGCTTCAGCCCTTCGGGTTGCGGAGATAACAGGCCGGGGGCTGTGTTGGCTTCGCGGTTACAGCCCACTGCGGGGATGCGCCCGCGAAGCCGCCTTGCCCGCGGCCCATTCTTCCCGCAACGGCCTCTATGCGATTTAATCAGCGGTTCCCTAAATTTTTGGTGATGGGCTAGGCGGAAGACCGTGGGCAACCAAGCCCGTGGGGACGGGAGCGGAAGACTGCGGTTGATGCCGCAGCCTCGAAGAGGTGGCACCGTCCGCCGGTAGGCGGATGCCATCAATCTGTAGATAACCCGAGGGATGACAACAACGCAAATAGCCGAAAGAACCAGCTGATCACACCGGATTAAGATTGGAGATGGTATTAGAGACATGGTTCCGGAAGCGGGGAAAGGAGTTAAACCCAGATTTTGCAATGGAACCCTGACAACAGGTCTGGAGAGTTCACCAAGATGGTGAAGACGAAGCAAGGGAGGGAGAACCACGCCGTAACGGATGCGCAGCAACGGCCGGGCATGACAAAACGCGAAAGTC
>JBEAOJ010000075.1:0-10887 GCA_041164985.1 Verrucomicrobiota bacterium
TGAGGTCCTTGTCGATGATGACGATGGCGTTGTTGTCGAAGCGGAGGTAGGAGCCGTCGTCGCGCTTGACGGGTTGCTTGGTGCGGACGACGACGGCGCGCACGACGTCACCCTTCTTCACGGTGCCGCCGGTGGCGGCTTCCTTCACGTTGGCGGTGATGACATCGCCGACGCGCGCGGTTAGGGTGCGCTTGCCGATGACGCCGATCATGGTGGCCATGCGGGCGCCGGTGTTGTCGGCGACGTCGAGGCGGGAGCGGATCTGGATCATGGTGGTGGTTCCTGAAAAATGTGGTTGGCGGGCGGGGCGATCAGTGACGGATCACCTCGACGAGGCGCCAGCGCTTGAGGCGGCTGAGGGGGCGGGTCTCCATGATGGAGACGCGGTCCCCGACCTTGGCCTCGTTCTTCTCGTCGTGAACGTGGAATTTCTTGACCTGCTTGACGATCTTCCCGAAGAGGGGGTGAGGGACGCGGGTGATCGTCTTGACGACGATGGTCTTGTCCATCTTGTCGGAAATCACCTCGCCGACGCGGGTCTTGCGGAGTGAGCGGGCCTCGGAGGCCGTGGAAGTTGTGGCTGTGTCGTTCATCGTTGCTGGTGCCTTGGTGGTTCCTGCCGGTTATGCCTTGGTGGCCTTGGGTCCCTTGGTCTTGGCCGTCAGGACGGTCTCGAGCCGGGCAATCTCGCGGCGCAGGGTGCGCAGGAGGTGAGGCTTCTCAAGCTGGCCGGCCTGCTGCTGCAAACGGAGATGGAAAATCTCCTGGCGCAGTTCCTTTTTACGGGAAGAGAGTTCAGTAGGCGTCAATTCGCGGATTTCGTCAAGAGTCATATGGAGTTGCCTGTGATTTTTACCGTGGTGGTCTCCGCCTTAGGAAGCGTGGTGACGGGTGACGAACTTGGTACGGATCGGGAGTTTGTTGGCGGCGAGTCGGAGGGACTCCCGGGCAACGGTCTCGGAGATGCCGTCGAGTTCGAAGAGGATGTTGCCGGGACGCACGGTCGCGACCCAGTACTCGGGCTGACCCTTGCCTTTGCCCATTCGGGTTTCGGGCGGGCGCGCGGTGACGGACTTGTCCGGGAAGATGCGGATCCAGAGCTTGCCTTTGCGCTTCATGTTGCGGGTGAGCGCGACACGGGCGGCCTCGATCTGGGTGTTGGTGATCCAGGCGCGATCCAGAGTCTGGAGGCCGAATTCACCGAAATCGATGTTGATGTTGCGCGAGGCGTTCCCGGTGCGGCTTCCGCGCTGGGTCTTGCGGTATTTGACTCGTTTTGGCAGCAAGGGCATGGCTTCTCTCCTTTAGAAAATTTGTGTGACTGGAATTGGGTTAGGCGACGGCTTCGGCGGTCTCGGCGGGTGCCTGAGGGGCGACGCTGCGGGGCTCGCCGAGCTTCTCGGGCTTCTTGCAGATCCAGCACTTGACGCCGATCTTGCCGGCAACGGTGTCGGCCTCGGCAAACCCGTAGTCGATGGTGGTGCGAAGGGTGTGAAGGGGAATGGTTCCCGCACGGACAACCTCGGTGCGGGCGATTTCGGCACCGCCAAGACGGCCGCTGGCGCGGATCTTGATACCGTCGGCACCCATGTCCATGGCGATCTGCATCGCCTTCTTCATGGCGCGTCGGAATCCGATGCGGCGCTCGAGCTGGCCGGCGACGCTCTCGGCGACAAGCTGTGCGTCCATCTCGGGCTGCTTGATCTCGATGATGTCGATCTTGGCCTGCTTGCCTCCGGCAAGACGGGAGACCTCGCGGGTCATGGTCTCGATCTCGCTTCCCTTGCGGCCGATGACGATGCCGGGGCGGGCGGTGAAGATGGTGACGCGGACGCTGTTCCAGGCGCGCTCGATGACGATGCGGGAAACCGCGGCGGTCTTGAGCTTCTTCTTGAGCCAGTTGCGGATCTGCTGGTCGGCGTAGAGGAAGTCGGCGAATTCCTTCTCGGAGGCGTACCAGCGGGAAGCCCAGTCGCGGGTGACGGGAAGGCGGAAGCCGATCGGATTGACTTTTTGACCCATAGTGAGTGTGCGTTGGTGGCTTGGTGCGTGGTGTTACGCGTTGGATTCGGGAGTTGCCTCCGGGGTGGCTGTGGAGACTGCGGCTGGCGCGGCTTTCTTTGCCTTGGCCTTGCCGGAAGTCTTGGGCTTGTCGGAGCGGCGGACGATCGGCACCTCGTCGGTGAGGACGATGCGGATGTGGCTGTTGCGCTTGCGGACAGGACCCGCGCTGCCGCGGGCCTTGGGACGGACACGCTTGATCGTGGGGGCCTCGCCGATGACGGCCTCCTTGATCACGAGAAGCTCGGGACGGAGATTGTTGTTGTGCTCGGCGTTGGCGATGGCGCTCTTGAGGGTCTTGGCGATGAGGGGGGCCGCTTTCTTCGGGATGAAGCCAAGCTGCTGGAGGGCATCGACGGCGGGAAGCCCCTGGATCTCACGGGTGACCTCGCGGGCCTTGAAGGCGGAAATGCGCGCGTAGCGGTGGGTGGCGATGACTTGCATGGATGGAATTAGCGGGTTGTGTCGATTCGGAGAGTGTCGCCGGTCCTGACGGTGTCGGCGGGGGTGACTGTGTTCTGGACGATGGCGCCGCTGACCGCGTCGCGCACATCGACGACGCGGACGGAAGCGATCTGCTTCTCACCGCGCCACACCTGGAAGGGCATGCCGGTCTTGACGCCTTGGCGGGAACCCAGATTGGCAACGATCAGGGCGAGGTCGGGCTTGGTGTCGACGACGCGGCCGCTGGTCAGTCCTGCGGCGGAGACATTCCTTGATTCCTGCCCGCCGATGAACGCGGAGGCGGAACGGAGTCTCTCCTCCACCTTGAGACGGGACTTGGCGTCGATTCCCTCGGAAGTCTTGAGAAGCTCCATGACCGACTCGGTCAGGGCGACAAGCTGCTCGCGGGCGGCATCCTTCTCCTTCTGGAGGAGGCGAAGATCGCGGACGGCGGCCAGGAGGCGCGTGCGGAGGGCATCGGTCTCGTTGCCGGCGGTCTGGATACCAAGGGCCTCGGCCCGAGCGGAAAGATCGTCGGCCTTGCGCTTGAAGAGTTCGGTCTCGCCGTTGGCGACCGCCAGGCTCTCGGTCAGCCCCTTGATGGCGGCCTCGGAGAGGATCAGCTTCTCACGCAGGGTTGCAGTGCTCCCCTCGCCCGCCTGCTGGGCCACGGCCGCGGCAACCGGCAGCCCGAGAAGGGCGGCCGCGGTCGCAGCGGAAAGTTGGCGGGAGCGGGTGGACATGGGTTGCGGAGCGGAAAGGTTACTTGGTGACCTTGGCGGTGTGCGAACCGTGCTTCTTGAAGATACGGGTCGGCGCGAACTCACCGAGTTTGTGACCGACCATGTTTTCGGTGACGAAAACAGGGATGAAGGAACGGCCGTTGTGCACGTTGAAGGTGTGACCCACGAAATCGGGGGTGACGGTGGAGCGGCGCGACCAGGTCTTGATCGGCTTCTTGGTGTTGCTCTCGTTGAGCTTGTCGATCTTCTCGAGGAGCTTCCACTCCACGAATGGTCCTTTTTTGAGTGAGCGTGCCATGGTGTGTTATTTCTTTTTGCGGCGCTGGACGATGAACGTGTCGCTCTGTTTGTGTTTGCGGCGGGTCTTGAAACCCTTGGAAAGCTGGCCCCAGGGGCTCATCGGGTGATGGCGTCCGCCACCGCCCTTGCTCTTGCCCTGACCGCCACCCATCGGGTGATCGACCGGGTTCATGGCCATGCCGCGGGTCTGGGGGCGGATGCCCATCCAACGGGAACGGCCGGCCTTGCCGCTGGAGACGTTCATGTGCTCGATGTTGCCGACCTGGCCGATGGTCGCATAGCACTCCTCGTTGACCTTGCGAAGTTCGCCGGAGGCCATCTTGATGAGCGCATAGCCGCCTTCGCGGTTGCTGAGGATCGCCTGGGATCCCGCGCTGCGGACGATCTGACCGCCCTTGCCGGGGGTCAACTCGACGTTGTGAAGCGCGAGACCGAGGGGGATCGACTTGAGAGGGAGTGCGTTGCCGACATTGGGCTCGGCGGCCTCACCGGCCTGAACCTTGGCGCCGACCAAAAGACCGGCGGGATGCAGGATGTAGGCCTTCTCGCCATCAGCATACTGGATGAGTGCGAGGCGGGCGCTGCGATTCGGATCGTACTCGATGGCGATCACGTCGGCTACCGCGTCGCGACGACTGCGCTTGAAATCGATGATACGGTACTTCTTCTTGTGACCGCCGCCGCGATGACGGGAAGTCTTGCGGCCCATGTTGTTGCGGCCGCCGGTGCGCTTCTTGCTCTCGACGAGGGACTTCTCGGGCTTGCTCTTGGTGATCTCCTCGAAAGAGGGGAGCGCCTTGAACCGCTGCGAGGGAGTCAGGGGGCGGAAGGTTTTGAGTGCCATGGTCGTGGAATCGGTTGATGGGACGTCGGAAGTATTATGCGATGTCGATCTTCTCGCCCGCGGCAAGGGTCACGATGGCCTTCTTCCAGTGGGCGCGGCGGCCGAAGTCGGCGCGACGCTCGCGCTTCTTCTTGCCCTCCACCTGGGCGGTGTTGACCGAGGCGACCTTCTTCTTGAAAAGGGTCTCGACGGCGCGCTTGATCTCGATCTTGTTCGCGGCGGGAGCCACGCGGAAGACGTACTTGTTGAGCTTCTCGGAGAGAAGGCTGGCCTTCTCCGTCACAAGGACGCTCTTGATGATGTCGTGTGCTTCTTTCATGCCTGGTAGCTAATAGTTAGCCCGGGTTAGCCTTGGAGGCGGTTGCCAAGGGCCTCGAGGGCATCCTTGGTGATGATGATCTTGTCGAAGGCGAGGAGGTTCTCGGTGTTCACCTCGGAGGCCGTCATGAGGAGGTCGCTCGCGACATTGCGGCCGGCCAGAAGGGTCTGCTCGCTGAACTTCGTGGCGACGATGAGTGTGCGGCGGACGCCGCCGTGGGCGCCGGTGACCAGGGAGACGAATTCCTTGGTCTTGGGAGACTTCACCTCGAAGGAATCGACGATGAGGACGTCACCGGAAAGGATCCGGGCGCTGAGGGCCTTACGGAAGGCGAGGCGCTTGACGGCCTTGGGGGTCTTCTTCGCGTAGCTGCGGGGTTGCGGTCCGTGGACAACGCCGCCGCCGGACCAGACGGGGGAGCTGGCATACCCCGCGCGGGCGCGGCCTGTTCCCTTCTGCTTCCAGGGCTTCTTGCCGGAAAGATTGACGGTGGCCTTGGTCTTGACCGAGGCGGTTCCGCTGCGGCGGTTGGCACGCATGGCGACGACCACGTCGTGGACGGCCTGGGTACCCTTGCCGTCGGTGATGATCTCGATCTTGGCCTTCTTGGCCGCGTCGGCTGTGAGAATGGTGGCGCTCATGGATTACTTGGCGGCTTTTGCGGATTTCTTCTTCGAGGGGCGGATGACCACGTTGGCTCCCTTGGCACCGGGGATGGCGCCGCTGATGAGGATCACTCCCTCGGCCTCGCGGACCTGGACGATCTCGAGATTCTGGATGGTGATGCGCTCGTCACCCATGTGACCGGGCATGCCCATGTTCTTCCAGACGCGTCCCGGGGTGAGGCGGTTACCGATGGCGCCGTTACGACGGTGCATCATGGAGCCGTGGGTCTCGGGCTGTCCGGCGAACTTGAAGCGCTTGACGACGCCCTGGAATCCCTTGCCCTTGGATGTCGCGATGACATCGACGAACTGTCCGTCCTGGAAGGTCGTGACCGGGAGGTCGACCGACTCGGGGGCGGACTCGCCGTCCTTGAGTCGGAACTCGCGGATGAAACGCTTGGGAGTCGAGGCAGTCTTGGCAAAGTGACCCTTCTGGGCCTTGCCGACGCGCTGCTCCTTCTGGTCGCCGAAGCCGACCTGAATGGCGGAGTAGCCGTCCTTCTCCTTGGACTTCACCTGAAGAACGCGATTTCCGCCGGCCTCGATGACCGTGACGGGGCGGATGCGACCCTTGGTGTCATAGACACGGGTCATGCCGATTTTTTTTCCGAGAACGCCGATGCTCATGGTTCGGTACAGTTAGGGGTCAGATCTTGATGGTGATGTCGACGCCGGCGGGAAGGTTGAGCTTGCGGAGCTCATCGACGGTCTTTGCGGTCGGCTCGAGGATGTCGAGCAGGCGCTTGTGGGTGCGGATTTCGAACTGGTCCATCGACTTCTTGTCGACGTGCGGGGAGCGGTTCACCGTGAACTTCTCGACGCGGGTCGGAAGGGGGATGGGTCCGGTCACTTTGGAGCCGGTGCGCTTGGCTGTCTCGACGATCTCGAGAGCCGAGATGTCAAGGAGGCGGAAGTCGAAGCCTTTGAGGCGGATACGGATGCGTTGTCCTGCGGCCATGGTCGTGATGGGTTAGTTTTTCTGATCGAGGACCGCGGCCAGAACCTGGGCCGGGACCTGTTCGAAGTGGGAAGGCTCCATGGAGTAGGAAGCACGTCCCTTGGAGAGTGAGCGGATGGAGGTTGCGTAGCCGAACATCTCGGAGAGGGGGACCTCCGCGTTGACGTTGGTGACGATCGCCTTGGTCTCGATCGACATGATCTTGCCGCGGCGGCGGTTCAGATCGCCCATGATGTCACCCTGATACTCCTCGGGAGTCACGGCCTCGACCTTCATGATCGGTTCGAGGAGGATGGGCTTGGCGTTCTTCAGGCCGTCCTTGAGGGCGAAGATCGCGGCCATCTTGAAGGCCATTTCGTTCGAGTCGACGTCGTGGTAGGAACCGTCGACGATGTCGATGTGGACGTCGATCACGGGGTAGCCGCCGACAACGCCGTTGAGAGCGGCTTCGTTGAGACCCTTGATGACCGCGGGGATGAAATCCTTGGGGATGGATCCGCCGACGGTCTTGTTCTCGATGGTGACGCCCTTGCCCTTTTCGTTCGGGGCGATCTTGATGACGACGTGTCCGTACTGTCCGCGTCCGCCGGACTGCTTGACGAGCTTTCCTTCGCCGTCGGCCGACGCAAGGATGGTCTCCTTGTAGGCGATCTGGGGCTTACCGGAGTTCGCCTCGACCTTGAATTCGCGCATCATGCGGTCGCGGATGATCTCAAGGTGAAGCTCGCCCATGCCGGCGATGATGGTCTGGCCAGTCTCCTCGTTGGTGAAGACGCGGAAGGTCGGATCCTCCTCGGAGAGTCGCTGCAGGGCGTTGCCCATCTTCTCTTGGTCACCCTTCGTCTTCGGCTCGATGGCCATCGAGATGACGGGATCGGGGAAGGAGGGAGGCTCAAGCAGGATCGGGGTGTCCTCGGTGCAGAGGGTGTCTCCGGTGGTGATGTTCTTGATGCCGACGATGGCGGCGATGTCACCGGAGTAGCAGGTGTCGATGTCCTCGCGCTTGTCGGCCTGGATCTGAATGAGACGGCTGATGCGCTCGCGCTTCCCGGTGCGGGGATTGAGGACGGTGTCGCCCTTGCTCAGCTTGCCGGAATAGACGCGGAAGAAGACGAGCTTGCCGACGAAGGGATCGCTCCAGAGCTTGAAGGCGAGGGAGCAGAAGGGGGCGTTGTCGTCGGTGACGGCCAACTTCTCGCTACCGTTGTCGGGATCCTGGCCCTTGGCGGCGGGAATGTCGAGAGGGCTGGGGAGATAATCTACGACCGCGTCGAGGAGATACTGCACGCCCTTGTTCTTGAAGGCGGAGCCGCCCGCGACGGGAACGAACTTGTTCGCGATTGTCTGGCGGCGGATGGCCTGCTTGAGGATCTCGCGGGTGACCGGCTTCTCCTCGAGGAAGAGCATGCCGACCTCCTCGTCGAGATCCGTCATCTGGCTGACGAGATCGTCGTAGGCGGCCTGGGCCTTGTCCTTCAGCTCGGCCGGGATCTCGGTGACGGTGTAGTTGGAGCCCATGCTGGCGTCGTCGGCGTAGATGACGGCCTTCTGGTTCACCACGTCGATCTGGCCCTGGAGGTTGTCCTCGGCACCGATCGGGATGAGGATGGGCCAGGCGTTGGCACCGAGCTTGGTGCGCATGTCGTTGACCGCATTGTCAAAATTGGCGCCGGTGCGATCCATCTTGTTGACGAAGGCGATGCGGGGAACGTTGTACTTGTTTGCTTGGCGCCAGACCGTCTCGGACTGGGGCTGCACTCCGGCAACGCCGCAGAACACGGCGATCGCGCCGTCAAGGACACGGAGGGAGCGCTCCACTTCGGCCGTGAAATCCACGTGGCCCGGAGTGTCGATGATGTTGATGCGCTGCTTGATGTTCTCGAACAGCTTGACCACATCCTGCTGGGGAAGCTGATTCCAGCTGCAGGTCGTCGCGGCGGAAGTAATGGTGATTCCACGCTCCTTTTCCTGCTCCATCCAATCGGTGGTCGCAGCACCCTCGTGCACCTCGCCGATCTTGTGGATCATGCCGGTGTAGAAAAGAACGCGCTCGGTGAGGGTGGTCTTGCCGGCGTCGATGTGCGCGCAGATCCCGATGTTACGGGTCCGCTCCAGCGGAAAGGCGCGATCCGGGGAGTTCGGATTGGCGGTGGCGGTGCTCATTGCGGTGATTGGATAAAGAACAGAGGGAATGGGTTTACCAACGGAAGTGGGCGAAGGCGCGGTTGGCCTGGGCCATCTTGTGGAGATCGTCGCGCTTCTTGATGGCGGCACCCTGGTTGGAGGCCGCTTCCTTGAGCTCGGCGGCGAGCGCCTTGGACATCGGGATGCTCTTGCGCTTGCTGGCGAATCCGACGATCCAGCGCATGGCAAGTGCCAGCTGGCGGTCGGCGGGAACCTCCATGGGAACCTGGTAGGTGGCGCCGCCGACGCGACGGCTCTTCACCTCTAGGCGGGGACGGGCATTGTCCATGGCCTTCTGGAGGACATCGAGGGGATCGACCGCCTCGGTGCCGTCGCGGGTGCTCTCGATCGCGGTGTAGACGATGCGCTCGGCCAGGGAGCGCTTGCCACCGCGCATGACGGTGGTGATGAGGCGGGCAACGAGCGGGCTGCCGTAGCGGAGGTCACGCTTGACTTCCTTGGTGATGACGCGTTTGCGGCGGGACATGGAAAAGAACGGTTGGTGGTTGCTTGGGGATTACTTCTTCTTGCCACCCTTGGCCTCTTCACCGGCCTTGGGGCGCTTGGCTCCGTACTTGGAGCGGCCACGGCGACGGCCGTCGACCCCGAGGCAGTCGAGACTGCCTCGGACGATATGGTAACGGACGCCGGGGAGATCCTTCACACGGCCTCCGCGCACGAGAACGATCGAGTGCTCCTGGAGGTTGTGGCCTTCGCCGCCGATGTAGGCGATCACTTCCTGGCCGTTGGTGAGGCGTACCTTGGCGACCTTGCGGAGCGCGGAGTTGGGCTTCTTGGGGGTGCGGGTCATCACCTGCACGCAGACGCCGCGGCGCTGGGGACAATTCACGAGGGCAGGCGACTTAGACTTCACCTTGACCTGGGCGCGGCCCTTGCGGACGAGTTGGTTGATGGTTGGCATTTGGAAATGTTTTTTCTCCCATGCTTCTTCGTGCGCCTCGCAGCCATGGTCTGCACTTCGTGATTGTGAAGGAACAGATCCGCATCGCTGCGGAGCTTGTGGCCCCGAAGAAGTCGGGAGGTGGGAAACTAGGGAAACGGGGATAATCTGCAAGAAGATTTTTACTTTTCGTCAGAGATATTTTTTCAGAGGGCCCGCCGGGGCATTCCTTCGCGGCGGCCGGATGATGGATTTTCTTTGAAAAAATCGTCCAAACTCCCCGCGCACCCCGCTCACTCGCTTCACGAATCCCTCCGGCGCGGAATGACCCGAAACACAGAACCCAAGGCCCTCCGGGGCGGATCACCCCCGACGCCTTACAACCGAATCACCGGCCCTATGCTTCCGGAATCCGGCACGCGCGGGCAGGAAGCAGCGTCCGGATGGATGACACCAAGCGGTATCCCAGATCGGCGAAAAACCGGAAGGCGGGAACATTCCGATAGAGCTTCCAGAGAAGAGCGCCGGCCGGACTTGAACACAGTTCCATCATCCGGAAGACAGCCGCCGCGCCACGTCGGATTGCACCGCCGGTCTCGATCAGATGGAGCGCTCCCATCGGTTGATCGGCCTTGAATCCATAGGGCTCCCCGGCTCCAGACTGCACCGGGGCAAAATCGATGACCCCCTCCCCCGCCTTTCTCCACCTCACCATGGATCGGCTGCAGAAACCGCACGACCCGTCGTAGAGAACCAGATGCTTGTCCGGCGAGGATGTGGCCATGCCCGTTGGTACACCCATTCCACTACGCCTGACCAATCCATTCGCCCCGGCACCACTCTCCCGTTGCCCATGCCAAGGGCCGAAGCTAGAGTCTCGGCGTGACACTTCGCCCGATAGCTTTTCTTTGCCTCCTCCCGCTTCTGGTTCTTGAAGTCCATGCCCAGAGCGCGGAGCAGATCCTGCAGGCGGCCCGACTGAGTCCCACGGCCAGGCCGGCCAGCCTGCAGGCGCAGATCAGGGGAGAGGGTCAGCCCACCCCCTTGAGGATCAAACTCAAGGATCGGGTGATCAGCTACTGTTTTTCCAATCCCGACCAGACGCTCCTACTGAAGCTGGATCAGAACCGGACCCGACTTCTCGAAAAGAAAGGGGACGCGACCAATGCCGTCACCGGGACTCACCTCCACGACGAGGTCCGCGACAGCGGCGTCACCTATCAGGATCTCTCGCTGGGATTCCTCTACTGGCCACTTCCCATTCTACAGGGAGAGGAGACGGTGAAGACCCGTCCCGCCTGGAAGATCGACCTGCAGGCTCCCTCCGACGAACCGGTCTACGGAGTCGCCCGCGTCTGGATCGACAAGGAGAGCGGTGCGATCCTGCGCATCGAGGGATATGACAAAAAGGGCCTGCTCCTGCGGCGCTTCGAGATCATCTCGGCCCAGAAGATCGATGGCCTCTGGA
>JBEAOJ010000076.1:0-3799 GCA_041164985.1 Verrucomicrobiota bacterium
GAATATGACTTTGTGGTGATCGGCGGGGGGAGCGGCGGATATGCCGCCGCCCGGACGGCGGCCTCTCTGGGGCTCTCGACGGCCGTGATCGAGGGGGGCGAGCAGGTGGGAGGTCTCTGCATCCTGAGAGGCTGCATGCCGAGCAAGACCCTCATCGAGTCCGGTAACCGCTACCGGACGCTCCGTCATGCGGAGGAGTTCGGTCTCCATGCCGAAAAGATCGGATTTGAGGCCGCGAGGATCGTGGAGCGCAAGCGGCGGCTAATCGGGGAATTCGCCGACTACCGGGCCCAGCAACTTGCGGGTGGTTCCTTTGATTTCATCCGGGGCCGCGCGGAGTTCCTCGATCCGCATTGCCTGAGGGTCTCCTTGCGGGAGGGGGGTGAAAGGATCATGGCCCTCAAGAGCGGATGCATCGCGACGGGTTCGGTTCTGAACCGCCCTTCGAGTCAGGGAATCGAACTCTGCCTCTCAAGCGATGATCTGCTGGAACTGACGGAGATCCCTGCCTCGGCGGTCGTTCTCGGCGGTGGACCCGTGGCATTGGAAATGGCCCACTACCTCGAGTCGCTTGGTTCAAGGGTCACGATTCTCCAGCGCAATACCCAACTCCTGACCGGCAACGACCACGATGTCGCGGAGGCTGTCGCGGAGTCATTCCGCAGAAGGGGCATGCAGGTTCTCTGCGGCACACGGTTGGAAAAAATCGAGAAATCGGGGAATCAGAAGGCTGTGCACTTCAGTCATGGCAACGGCGGTGAAGTGGTCACGGCCGATCTCGTCGTGAATGCTCTCGGCCGCCGCCCGGCGATCGCGGGTCTTGGTTTGGAGAAAGCCGGTGTGGCCCTCGAGGGACCCGCCATCTGCACCGATCTGGAACAACGCACCACGGCTCGACACCTCTTCGCGGCGGGTGATTGCTGCGGCCCCTATGAGGTCGTCCATATCGCCATCACTCAGGGTGAGACTGCTGCCAGGAATGCCGCAGCTTTGATCAAGGGAGGTGCTCCGGTAACCCTGGATTACCGTCTGAAGCTCTTCGCCTGCTTTACCGAGCCGCAGATGGCCTCGTGCGGCATGACAGAACAGGAGGCCCGGGAGAACGGCCTGCAGATCGTCACGGCTTCCTATCCCTTTGCCGATCATGGAAAGTCCCTTGTGAAGGGGGAGACGGATGGTTTTGTGAAGCTGATCGCCGATGCTACCCAAGGACATATTCTCGGGGGTGCCGTCGTCGGGCCGGAGGCCTCCGAACTCATCCATGAGATCGTTGTGGCGATGGCCTTCCACGCCACTGCGGCCCAGTTGGCCGCCATCCCCCATTATCACCCGACGCTCAGCGAGATCTGGACCTATCCGGCGGAAGAGATTGCGGAGAAGATAGGGAAATAGACTGAAGGAAGCTTTTTGGGCTGTTGGGCTGTTGGGCTGTTGGGCTGTTGGGCTGTTGGGCGTTTTGGTTTTTCGCCTGAAGCAAAGATTTTTCGGGTTGAATAACCCAAAAAAAGAAGCCGCTGGCGAACCAGCGGCTTCTGAAGGAATGGAAGTGGTAAACTTTAGCGGGGGACTCTCATCCAAGCGGAAGTTCCATCGGTGAACCATGCCTGGTAGATAATCGTGCCGGTATCCTGATTTACCGAGCGAATCGGACCAGGCCAGCCTCCCGTGCTCATAGAGAGGGATCTGATGATCTTGTTTGTGGCGCCAACCTGAAGCGACTGTCCGGTTATCGCCACGGCGCTCAAGACTCCGCTTGCATTCTGGGCCCAGATGCCTGTGTTGGTTCCGGCAGTTGCCTGGAAGATGACTCCGCCTGCATCAGGTATTGTGATGCTATTGAAGGAAGTGAAGTTGGCGCCGGTGCCCGGAGCGGGTGATCCTGCGATTGCTACTCTGGTCAACCCATTGGCGGGATTGAATGGAACAGGCTGGATATTAACGATATCACTGCGAGGTTGGGTGCTCCAGATGCCTGAGTTTGTTGTCGTTGAGACCTCTCCCGATCGTGTATAACCGATGAAGGCAACTGCCGAGGCGTTGTTGTAAACAGGTGAGCTGAAGGAAACGAAGTTGTTGGACGTTCCTGGGGCGACATCACCGCTTTTGGCTATCAGACCGAGTGAATTGCTGGCACCGCCGGTTGCCCAAATCCCTGTGTAATTGGTGTAGCCCGTCATCGAAACGGATCGATTGGTGAGGATCGTGACGTTTGTCACGGAAGTGAGTCCTTGGGGAGTGTGAGTTGTGTTGGTGAATCTACCGATAGTGCTGTTTGTAGTGCTGTTTGTAGTGCTGTTTGTTTCATTACGAATCTGTGCAATCCTGCTGACATAGGTATTGGTTGTTCCATTCACATTCCACCTGTTGGTGAACGTCAGCACATTGGTCACGGTGCCCCTGAATGTGATCAAGGTGTTAGAGGTAAGAACATTGGTATAGAATGTGGAGACAGTTCTGTTCGTGATGATGGAGATGTTGGTCCTGAGTGCGGACTCGACGGAACTCCCCGAGAATGCGTATCCGTCAAATTCATTGATCGTGACTCCTTGAATCCACGATAGCCTTGCATTCGTGGTAACTCCGGGAACCGTATCCCCGGGTTGGATGAGGAGGGTTGTCTGCGCATGGAGGGCGCTTGCAACCATAGTGAGGATGAGTGCTGTGATGAGGGGTAGTGTTTTCATGGCGGCTCAATTTCTGATGCAGGACAATGCATCCAGTCAAGCAACAAAATATACAAAAAAACAGAACGATAAGCGCTGCTTATAGTTTTACGTTAGAGCGTTTTTGATTCGGGTATAGACACAGGATTTGCGGGCGCCATGGGGTGGTGGGCAAGAAGCAATCGAAGTGGCTGTAGTCTTGCGCTAAAGCCCGAGCGATGCGACACAGCACAACGGCTCATGCCGCCGCAAAGAATGTCTAGAGATGAAGCAAAACCGCTCCAAGCCTCAGTTCTGAGGCTGCCGGGGAAGTTGCTGGGCGACGCCTGCGGCCTGTGCGGAGACAGAGTTGGGATACTGGGTGCCGAGCGACTGGATGACGCGTCTGGCATCCTCCATCCTGCCTTGCTGGGCCAGAAGACGGGCTTGGGAGAAGATGGAGAAAGGTGCCCCGTAGGTCTGCGGATACGCCGCGGCGGCCTGCTGGTAGGAGTTGAGCGCGTCGGCCGGTTTTCCTGCCACGCGGGCATTGGAGGCCCGTCCGATCAGGCCTGAGACGGCAAGGGGGCTCGAAGGGTAGGTTTCGGCAAATCGAGAGTAGAGGGAGTCTGACTCTGCGATCTTGCCTGCATCGCGCAGGGATGCGGCGAGCAGGAGCATGGCATCGGCCGCGGCGGGGGTCCGGGGGTATTTCGAAATGACCTCGTTCCACGCCGCCTCGCTGTTAGCACCCGAGAGAAGGGTTTCGGAGGCAATGCGAGCGGAGCGGTTTACGGCTAGTACCCCGAGGAGGATGACGGCGAGGATGGTCAGGCCGACGAATCCCCCCAGAAGAGCTCCGCGATTGTTGATCCAAAGAAGCTCGAGCGTGGAGGGCGGGGCGATTTCCTGATCGGCTTCGGGCGGGGTGAACGGTGAGGACATGAAGGGAAAATGAAAAATTAAAAATGAAGAATGAAGAAAAGGGAGCCCCAAGCAACCCCTTTTTCATTTTACATTATGCCTTTTGCATTTTCTCAGCCTCCCACCTGGGCGCGGGCTTCCTCTGCGAGTGCGGTGCTGAGGTAGCGCTCTCCGGTGGAGCAGGCGACGGTCACGATGAGCTTGCCGGCGTTCTCGGGGCGCTTGGCCAGCTC
>JBEAOJ010000077.1:0-3165 GCA_041164985.1 Verrucomicrobiota bacterium
CCATCAACTCGGGCCGCAGGGATTCGAACCCTGGGCCTCCACGACCCGAACGTGGCGCTCTACCAAGCTGAGCTACGGCCCGTTGATGGCTGCCGGATGAACCGGCTGAGCAGAGTAATGAAGCGTCGGGGCGGTTCCTTCGCAAGGAGAAACCGGTGGCACCGCTATATCATTAGCCCCGGTTATTTCTTCGTTCCCTTGGGACTCTGTTTGGATCCAGTTCCCGGCGTGGAATTCAAGACTCCCGGAAGGGCATTGCTCTGCGGCACGGGATCCTGGTTCCGGAGGGCCTGCTGGAAGGCCGGATCACCGGCCACCTGCTGGAAGAGTTGTTCACGTGCGATCTGCTGGAGGGCGGTGTTGCCCCCGAGTTGAACGGATTTGCGGATGTTGGCGTAAGCGGCCTCACGCTGACCCGTGATAAGCTCGTACTTGGCGATCGTGTAGGGGACATCCCACTGGTCGGGTTGCGCTTTTTCAAGTTTTCTGGCGACTGCGAGGGCCTGGGGAAGGCGGTTCTGGGTTGCGTAGAAGTTGATCATGTCCCGCAGAAAAGGGATGTCTTTCGGAGTTGCGGCTATGGAGTTGGAAATGATCCGGTCCGTGTCCTCCACGCGTCCCAAGATCATCAGGCTCTGAAGAACCGGTGCAAGGGCCTGTCGGTTGTTCGGGTTGGCCTGCAGGTTCATCATCTGGAGAGGGAGTTCCTGCGATGCTTTCAGGCGGGCCTCCGTGGCGACGGCAAGTCGCTGGAGAACCTTGCTGTTGGGATCCAATGGGAGGTATCCGGCGACAAGATCCCTGGCATCCTTGAAGCGACCGATCCTGGTGTAGAGATTAACCAGATTGCTGGTCGTCTCGGTATTGGCAGGCCACATCGAGAGGGCCTGCTTGTAGGCGCGCTCCGCGGCGTCATTCATGTTCCGGAAGGCGTAGATGTTGCCTCCGGTGTTGCGCAGCTTGGCGAAGGAGTGCATGGCGAGGTCGTCGTGGCGGAAGCCGGGAACGGCATCCAGTTTCTTGATGTAATCATCCCACCAGGCGATATCCTTCTCCGCTGTGCCGGGGGGGAGGGCGTCCATCTTGTCATGGGCGATCTCGTAGCAGAGCCCGTGGGGGATCGCGTAGGGATAGGACCACTGCATCGGGAAGCTCTCCTCAACGTAGAAATGGCGGGGCGTCCCGTCCTTCTTGTCCCTGTTGCGCAGGAAGATCCATTCGGCCACGGCTGAGTTCAGGGCCACGGGATCGCTCTGGGGGTTGGGCATCGCGGCCGGGTTTGCCTGATACTGGCGCATCAGCACTTCGAAGAGGGCCATGATATCCTCGCGGTGGGGGAAGGTCAGGCGCTCCTCGGGATAGGTCTTGTCGCGTCCGAGCAACTTCTCGAGCCACGAGAAGGTTGTCGGCCGCTCCGCGGTGTAATGGGAGCGGATGTAGCGGTTGTAGAAGGTGTCGGCCAATGCGTTCTGGGTGACGATGTAGAGATCGCGCCTGTCGAAATCCGGGTCACGCTTGTACTTCTCGAAACTCTCCCCGAAGACCATGTAGGTCGGGACGAAACGGCCCGGATCCGTCCCTCCGAAGACAAAGCTGTCCTTGGGCAGATCGGCCAGCATGTCGTGCCCGTACATCCAGCCGAACCAGTGACCGCGTTGGGAACTGTTCGGGAGCGAAACGACGAAGGTGTAGATCGCCGAGACGATCGCGACGGAGGGAACGATCCATCGGGCCCAGCCCCTGTCAGGGAAGCGCGTTTCGAGCCGGGAGAAGAGAGCGGCGGCGCCGAAGCTCGCCAGCATGATGAAGAACGCGTAGCAGAGACTCTGATACTGGTACTGCATGTCCCACCCGGCGTTGTCGTAGCCGTTGTTCCAAGAGAGAGGTTGCAGGAACGCCGAGAGACAGAAGCCGATGACAAGAAGGTAGAACCAGATCCGCTGCTCCCTTGGCAGTCGCCAGAAAAGCAGGAATCCGGCAAAGGCAAAGATCAACGGGATGGGGGAAATGTTATGGGCCATGACCCGCCAGAAGACCTTGCAGAATCCGTTGAAGGACTGGAGGGGCGTCTCCTCGTCCGGTGCTTTCGGCCCTTTCTGCTTCTCAACGGGCGGCACGCCCACGAGCTTGCCGACAGTTCCCTGAAGCTGGTCGGCCAGGGTTCCCCAGTACTGGGAGCGGTTGATCGCGTAGAAAAATCCCTCCGGGGTGCTGCAGTAGCTCCAGTTCATCGGGGGATTGGTGGAGGAGGCGAGGGGCATGTAGGCGTAAGGAAGCAGTCCCGCAAAGACAGCAACTAGGATGAGGAGGCCCTGACGCCATTCGGTGAGTTTCCTGCGGATGATGACAAGTAGCAGGAATCCCGCCCAGACAGTGTAGAGAAGGCGGACGGCCGCCTTCATCGCCAGCGCGTGGTATTGATCGGTCGAGAGAAAGGCGAATCCAAGATAGAGCAGGGCGGCCGTGAGGAGGCTGTAGACGGCGTATTCCCAGAACAGCTCGGCATGAAGAAGGAGGATGACCAGCAGCGGCAGGAAAGCCATCGCGAGGGTCATGTGATGGTTGCTCATTCCGAGGCAGAAAATGAAAAGCAGCCAGACAAAGGCATTTTTCCAATAGGGCCTTCTGATCCAGACGTAAGTGAGCATCAGGAACACCATCATCAGGCAGACATGGAGCGCGTAGAGTCCCTTTCCGACAACGGCATGGGACCAGATCGGTGTGACCCAGATGAAGGTGAGCGTGGCGGCAAGCGAGAGAACGGTTGCGGCCGACCGCGCCACACCGAGCCATCGGGTTGCATTCAGCGAGATCAGGGAGAAGACTCCGGCACCGATGGCCGTGCAGAGACCCGAGAAAAGGTTGATCTTCCAGGATCCGTTTCCGAATGGGATGATGTGGCTCCAGAGTCCGGCCAGGATCGTCCAGAGCGGATACCCCGAGGGATGCATCACCCCCCAATGAAGGGCGGCGGTGGCCATTTCCCCGTCGTCATTGAGGCCGATATTCGGCATCACGGTCGACCAATAGGTCACGAGCGCGATCAGGAAGCAAACGAGCGCCGTCAGACGCTCATGGCGGTCGAAGATGCGGAACGGATGGATCCTCTCCTCTTTCTGGCTGGCTGATTCGGGAATTCCGGAATTGGCGGTGACGTCGGTGCTC
>JBEAOJ010000078.1:0-11167 GCA_041164985.1 Verrucomicrobiota bacterium
CGGATGGGAGGTGCTTTCGCCTGGCTGAAGGGTTGCCAAGGGGCCGAGCGACTCGATCTCGAGCATGTCGGCGTTGGTGAATGTCTCGAAGTTGCAGCCGCCGTCGGGATAAGGGGCCCCCTTGACCAGCGGGAATGTCTTGAGGAAAAGGTCCTCCCCAAGCAGGTATCCGACCCAGCGTTCCCCGTGCGCCAAGCCGATCTTGGTGGGGGTTCCATCCGCCTGCTGCCGCAGCAGGAAGTAGGAACGCCCTAGTTTCCACCGAGGATCGCTGAGATCCGTGTAGGGCCAGAGAACCGCGGTCCGGTTGGGCAGAAGGTCGCGCGGATGCTCGCCAAGGGGAGGTTGAGGGATGATCTCCGTGCCTCCGGGTGCCATCACGGTGAGGGCCCATGTGGCCAGGGTGATCGGGGTGGAGCCCTCGTTGGTGATCGAGTGGAGGAGGTCGACGCGGGATCCCTTGTCCGCCAAGGTGATCGAGAGATCCTTCCGAAGGGGGTGAGGGGATGCCATGCGGCTGGAGATCGTGACGCGGCCCTCTCCTTCACTCACCCGGGAGACGGGTTCGTTGTCGAGGTGGTAACTGAGCAGCTCGTCCTCCGGGGCGATCCAAAGCCGGTGCCCTCCGCGGATCATCCATTCCTTCTCACCGCAGCCGCCGAGTTGTCCCTGGTAGTTTTTGAGGACATTGGCTCCCCCGGGCCTCCGGTAGGAGAGGATCCTGGGTCCGACATCAAGGGTGACAATCAGCTCGGCCTCGGCGTTGGAAAGCCGGAGGCAGTTGTTCCATCCTCCGAACGGGACGGTTTCGGGAGTCATCGGGGAGGCGTGCCCTTCGGATCAGACCGAGACGCGCATCGGCATGAGCACGTAGAGGAAGCGCTGGGCCGAGTTGATCTTGATCACACCGGGGCTCATCTCGTCGATCAGTTCGAGGGCGATGGTGTCGTCGGAGAGGTTGCGGAGCGGGTCGATAAGGAACTCGGGATTGAAGGCGATCGAGAGGTCGCGCCCCTTGTAGGCGACGGCCAGCGACTCCTTGGCCTCTCCGACCTCCGGGGTGTTGGAGGTGATGTCGAGGTTGTTCTTGGTGAAGTTCAGGCGGACCGATCCGCTCTTGTCACTGCTGAGCAGGGAGACGCGGCGGGTCGATTGGAGCAGGGACTCGCGCTCGAGGGAGACGCGCTCCTTGGCCTCGCCGGGGATGACCTGGCGGTAGTTCGGATAGGTGCCGTCGACGAGCTTGGTGGCGAGCACCGTGGTGCCGAGGTCGAAGGCGACGAGGTTGTCACCGACGTGGAGGCGGACCTCCTTGTCGTCGACAAGCAGGCGCTGGAGTTCGTTGATCGCCTTGGTGGGGACGATGAAGTCGCGCTCGTGACCCTCGGGATACTTGATCTCGCCGAGTTCCGCGTCGCAGAGGGCGAGGCGGCGTCCGTCGGTGGCGACCAGGGTGAGCCTCCCGTCACGGAAGGAGAAGAGGATGCCGTTGAGGACGTAGCGCGTCTCGTCGAGCGAGATCGCGTAGGAGGTCTTCTTGAGCCCGTCCTTGAGCTCGGACTGCTTCATGGAGAAGCCGCGCTTTTCCTCCAATGAGGGGAAGGCGGGGTATTCTTCCTTGGGAAGACCGAACACCTTGAAGAAACTGGGGCCGCTGCGGATGGATGTGATGTTGCGGGAATCGGACTCGAGTTCGATCTCTTCGGAGGGAAGTTCACGGATGATCGAGAGAAGTCGCTTGGCCGGCAGGGTGGTGGAACCCGCCTTCTCGACGGTCGCGGGTGTCTCGGTGCGGACGCTGACTTCGAGATCGGTCGCCGTGAGTTGGATGCCGTTCTCCGTGGTCTCCAGAAGGACATTGGAGAGGACGGGAAGGGTGACCTTGTTGGAGACGATGTTCTGGATGCGCTGGAGCCCGTCGAGGAGCGCTTGCTTGGTGACCGTGAATTTCATGGAAGATTGGGTGGATGGCGGAATGCCATCTCAAGCATCTCTGGATAGATTCTCAGAGGGGTGCTGTCAAAGCGATTCTCCCCCAAAACAGGGGTCCGACCACTACCGCTGGAGTTGCTGGTCGAGGAGACGCACCAGATGTCGGGTCTTCGGGTCTTCCTCCATCCGCTGCTTCACCAGCTTGCAGGCGTGGATGACGGTCCCGTGATCCTTGCCGCCGAAGGCGTCCCCGATTTCGACGAGGGTCGAGGGGGTCATCTCCCGCGAGAGGTACATGGCGACCTGACGGGGGTAAGCGATGCTGGCCGTCCGTTTCTTGCTGGTCATGTCGGCCAGCCGGATGTCGAAGTGCTCGGCCACCTTTTTCTGGATCTGGTCGATGGTGACGGCCTTGCGGGCCTGTTCCTGAAGGACGTCCCGGAGAAGGTGCTCGAGGGCGTCGCCGGTGAGGGACTGGCCGCTGAGCGACTTGTAGGCTGCGACGCGCATGAGGGCTCCCTCAAGGCGCCGGATGTCGCTGCGGATCTTGTCGGCAAGGAACTCAAGGACCCATTGCTCGATCTCGATATGCATCCGGGAGGCCTTCCCCTGGAGGATGGCGATCCGGGTCTCCATGTCGGGAGGCTGGATCTCGGCCGTCATGCCCCACTCGAAGCGGGAGACGAGGCGCTGCTCCAGATTGGCAATCTCGCTGGCCGGGCGGTCACTGGAGAGGATGATCTGCTTGTGGCCGTCGTGCAGGGCGCCGAAGGTGTGGAAGAACTCCTCCTGGGAACGCTCCTTGCCGGCGAAGAACTGGATGTCATCGATCATCAGGATGTCTGCCTGACGGTAGCGCTTGCGGAAGGCGACCAGGGCGTTGTTCTGGATGGCGTCGATGAACTCGTTGGTGAACTGCTCGCTGCGGAGGTAGACGACGCGGGCCCCCTTCTTGACCGAGAGGATGTGGTGGCCGATCGACTGCAGGAGGTGGGTCTTGCCGAGTCCGCTGCCGCCGTAGATGAAGAGGGGGTTGTAAGTGCGGGCCGGCGCATGGGCCACGGCCATGGCGGCGGCGTGGGCGAACTGGTTGTTGGCACCCACGATGAAGCTGTCGAAGGTGTAAGAGGGGTTCATGCCGGTGGCCGCCGCGGCGCTCTTCACGGCCTGAGGGCTGACAGGGAGGGGCTTGTGTGGTTCGGCGGAGAGGGTGGGCCGGGGCTCCTCCTCCTGATGCGAATCCTGGGGGGAGCGGAAAAGCAGGGTTCTCGGGGCGCCGTGCACCTCGTGGATCGCGGAAGAGAGAATGTCGGAATAGTTGCTCTCGATGAAGAACTGGTGGATCGGGTTCGGGACGCCGAGGGTCACGGAATCGGGAGTGGCCGCGAGCACCGAGACATCGCTGAACCAGCGGTCGTAGCTGTCGGGGCTGACGCGCCCGCGGATGACCCGGGAGAGGTTCTCCCAGAGGGCGGACAAGGGGGATGCCGGAGTGGCCGGGGCGGCGTCCTGAGACTGGCGTGAAAGGGAACGGAAGGTCGTGTTCAAGGGAATGAAATTCTTGGGGGAGGATCAGAATAAAAACCGCCCTATTCCCCCCTCAAGCAGAAACCGGACGGGATACGCTTTTTTATTTTCAGGGATTTTTGGAAAGCCCTTGACCCTCCGGCTGGGAACATGTTGGGCGCATGGACCCGGTCCTGAACGGCGCGGCCAGCAGGAGCGTGGTGGAACAGCCGATCAGGACATACCAGGGCCAGGCGATCTCGGGCCACCATGCGGGCATCCAACGGCCGAAGTCGACGATACCCGGGAGCCTGATCTTCCCCAGGAAGAGGACGGCCGCGATTCCCCCGCCCATGGCCGCCACGTTCATCCGGTCGCATCCCCTTCCGGTCGTCAGCATCCCGAGCAGGAAGATACCGAGAAGGGCGCCGTAGGTGTAGCCGAGGATGCCGATCGCGATGGGGATGATCGTGAGGCGGGGGTCGTTGAGGACAGAGTAGGCGGCGAGGGTCCCGACCCCGACCATCAGCAGGCCGAAGACCAGTGTAGCGATCCGGGCCGCCCGCACCGAGGTCCGGTCATCGGCGCCGGGATTGACGTAGGGGAGGTAGAAGTCCGAGGTGAAGCTGGTGGCCAGTGCGTTCAGGGCGGCCGAAGTTGATCCCATCATCGTGGCGAAGACCCCCGCAATGATCAGGCCGCGCAAGCCGACCGGAAGGTCGTGAACGATGAAGTGGGCGAAGATCTCGTTATCCGGGATGTCGGGGGTGCCTCCGCCAGGACCCTTGTAGTAGAGGGAGAGCAGGATCCCCACGCCGAGGAAGGCTAGGGCGATCGGGATGTCGGCCAACCCGCTCAGGATCAGGGAGAGTCGGGAGCGCCGGGGATCGGGGGCGGTCAGCATGCGCTGAACCATGTCCTGGTCGGTTCCGTGCGTCGCCATGGTCAGGAATGTCGAGCCGATCACGGCGGCGAAGATCGTGTACGGTTCGGAGAGCATGGCGGAGAGCGCCTTGCCAAAGGGGAGGGAGCCGTCCCATCCGATCTGGATCCACTGCAGGTGATCCCATCCCCCCATCGCGTCACCCGTGGCGTCAAGGCCGCCGAGATGATGGATCAGATACCAAAGGACGAATCCGACCGAGCCGAGCATGAGTGTCGCCTGGATCAGGTCGGTCCAGACCACCGCCTTGATGCCTCCGGCAATCGTGTAACCCGTGGTGACCAGGGTCACGAAGAGGATACCCCAGAAATAGTTCCCCAGGGTCACGGGGGCTCCTGGGAAAAGGTGGCGCCAGAGAACCACCAGGATGACGCCGCCGAGGTAGAGGCGCACGCCGATCCCGAGCACACGGGTGAAGAGGAAGATGCCGCTCGCCGCGTTCTTGGTCCGCGGTCCGAAGCGGACCATCAGGAACTCGTAGATGCTCTCCACCCCGTAGCGGTAGTAGGGCCCGATAAAGGTGAAGGCGATCACCACGCGTGCGATGACCGTGCCGATCGCCAACTGGCCGTAGAAAAAGGCGCGCGTCTTGTAGCCCTCCGCCGGTGTCCCGAGGAAGGTCGCGGCGCTGGTCTCGGCGGCGACGATCGATGCCAGGACGGCCCACCAGGGGATCGATCGCCCGCCGAGCGCGAATTCCTTCAGCGTCGTGTTGCCGCGACCGGCCCGCAGGCCGATGGCCACGATGCCGAAGAAGTAGAGCAGGATGACGGCCGCATCGATCCAGAATCCGGAAGTGGCTGCCGAAGGCATGGCTGGTTAACCCCACCGGGGAATGCTCACCCGCCGGTCAAGCGCCCTTCGGGCGGAGTTCCTTGACGAGGATCCGGGAATTCCTGCCGCTTCCCTCGTAACGGGCCCGCCTCTCCTCGGAGAGGATGGAGGCGTCGGTCTCCGCATAGCCCCCTTTCTGCTGGAGGTAGTTCACCGCGCGGGTGGAGAGGGCGACCATGCGCTCGACACCCTTTTCCTTGGCGAGGTTCTCGGCGAATGCCATGAGCTTCCGGCCGAATCCCTTGTTCTCATGCGCCTTGCTGACATAGAGACAGGCCATCTCGGCGAGCGATCGGGAGGGATCGATGTGGACGGCAACGCAGGCGATGGGGGTGCGGTCCACCTCCAGGATCCAGTAATCCTCGATGCGTGAGAGGATGTCGGCGCGGGTCCGGCGCGCGATCTCCTCGTCCTCGACGGACTGGCGGATGAGGGTCATCACGGCGCGGACATCCTTTTTGAAGATGCGGCGGATCTGCTGGTACTCGTTGGAATAGACCATCGTGCCAGACCCCTCGTGGCTGAAGATCTCGGTGAGCAGCGCCTCGTTGATCCGCCCATCGAGCAGATGGGCGCGGGGGACGCCGCCACGGCAGGCGCGGGAGGCGCACTCGATCTTGGAGATCAGGCCGGAGGGGCCGTTGGAGGCGCGGAGTTTTTTGATCAGCTCCTCCGATTCGTCAATCGAGAGCTGGCGGGGAAGCGGGTTGGCCCCGCCCACCACGTCGTCGGCGCCGAGGAAGATGACCTTGGCGGCATGGAGCGCCTCCGCGACCTCGAGGGCGATGCCGTCCGAGTTGACCCGGTAGGTCCGTCCCTCGCCGTCGAAACCGAGCGGAGGGATGACCGGGATGATCCCTTCCTTGAGAAGGAGTTCCAGGGCGTGGTTGTCGACGCGCTCGACGCGTCCGGTGAAAAGTTGGTCGGTGCCGCCCAGGATGCCCGCGGGGTGGGCGATGATGGCGTTGGCGTAGGCGGCGCGGAGATCGACGGCCGAGAGTCCCTCCATGATCCCGTTGGTGAGCCGGATGGCGGCGTCGATGGCGAGTTCCAGCGTCGGTTCGTCGGTGATGCCGGTTCCGTCGCTGTTGGTGATCTTCATGCCGCGCTTGCGGGCCAGTTCGGCGATCTGGTGGCTGGCCCCGTGCACAAGTACCACCCGGACGCTCAGCGAGCGCAGGACGGCGAGGTCGAGCAGGATGTTCGGGAAGTTCGGGGAGGCGGCGACGGCGCCGTCGACCGCGATTACGAAGATCCGCTCGCGGAAGCGGGGGACGTACTGGAGGATTTCTCTGAGATCGGAAACGTTCACGGAATGAGGGATGGTGAGACAGCTTTTCCCGCGGGCGCAATCAATTTATGAGGCCCGGCTGGGGCTCCGCCTCCGTTGGGGTGAGTTCCCGGGCGATGGCGGCGGCGATGGTGTCGGGTTCGGCGAGCGGTGCGAGGATGCCCAGGGCCGGCACCTCGACGATCGAGAAGCGCCCGACAAGCGGCCGCAGATCGGCGATCGCGGCCGACGAGTCACGGTCGGATCCGGTGGCCAGCATCATGGAGACGGGCGAGGCCAGATTGCGGAGTCCGGTGCGGAGGCTGCGCCAGTAGGCCTTGGAGGACTGGGCGAGGAAGGAGTGTTCGGCGCCGTACTGCTGGGCGGTCGAGGTGATGACCGAGAGCGACTCCTCGAATCCCGGACCCTCCGCCGCGAATCCTGAACGGAGCAGCCAGGGACGCAGGAAGGCCTCGGTGGAGAGCTGGCGACGGTAGACGAGTCTGGCCAGGCGGGGAAACCAGCCCAGCCGGTGCCAGCCTCGGGAGGGATTGGCCTTGCCCAGGGCGACATCGGGCATCCAGAGGATGAGGCGGACGGTTTTCTCGGGGAAGCGGGAAGCGAAGAGCAGGGCGATGTTGGCGGTGAGGCCCGAGGCCACGATCACGGCGGCCTCGCCGGGCACCGTCTGGTCGAGGAACTCGGCCAGCGCGCGCACCTGCTCCTCGGCGGTGGGTGCCGGTTCGGGACGCTGCGATTCGCCGAAGCCGATCATGTCGGGAACCAGGACGCGCCATGTCTCGGCGAAGCGGGTATAGATCTTCGACCACTCGAAGGAGGAGGCTCCGGGGAAGACGCCATGGAGGAAGAGAAGCGGCGCCCCGGGGGTCTGGCTGTCGGCGGTGTGGTAGACGATCTCGCCCGAGGAAGTGTCGGCCACCCGGGTCGCGAAGACAGCCGGGGAGATGGCGTCGGGAATGATGCCGCGAAGGGTGTTGCGCCAGCCGTAGCGGACGGCGAGGGCGACCGCCCCGAGGAGGCCCGCACCCAAGCCGACGCCGAGCGCCTTGCGGCGGCCCGGGGTGCCTTGGGATTCCTCGCTCATGCGGCGGCGGGTCAGTTGCCCGGTTCGGGGAAGAAGCGGACGATGCCGCTTCCCTTGACGACGCCGCCGATCACCTTGCCGCCGAGGGTCTTTGCAACCTTCTCACCTTCCTTGCCCGGAACGACGAGAACCATGCCGATACCCATGTTGAAGACCTGGTACATCTCGAGGGGGTCGACGTTGCCGCCGCGTCCGATGATCCCGAAGATGGCGGGAACCTTCCAGGAGCCGGGGTCGATGACGGCGTCGCAGCCCTTGGGCAGGATGCGGGGAAGATTGTCAATGAGTCCGCCCCCGGTGATGTGGGCTGCCGCATGAAGCGGCTTGCCCCTCATGGCGTGGAGTTTCCTGAACGCGGGGAGATAGCTGCGATGGACCTTGAGGAGTTCGGCTCCGACGGTGGTGCCCAGACCCGCGGGGCGGTCGGAAAGCTTCAGGCCGAGGAGGTCGAAGAGGACCTTCCGGGCAAGGGAATAGCCGTTGGTGTGAAGGCCGTTGGAGGGGAGTCCGACCAGCGCGTCGCCCGGCTTCACGCGGCTTCCGTCGAGCAGATCCTTCCGGTCGACGATGCCGGTGATGGATCCGGCCAGGTCATATTCACCTTCCCCATAGAGGCCCGGCATCTGGGCGGTCTCGCCTCCGATCAGGGCGCACCCCGACTCCTTGCAGGCACGGGAGAGGCCGGTGATGATCTCCTTGAGCACCCTGGGGTCGAGCTTCGCGGCGGCGATGTAGTCGAGGAAGAAGAGGGGCATGGCGCCGGTGACGGCGATGTCATTGACGCAGTGGTTCACGAGATCCGCGCCGATCGTGTCATGCTTGTCGGTGGCAAAGGCGATCTTCAGCTTGGTGCCGACGCCGTCGACGCTTGAGACAAGGACGGGATCCTTGATTCCGCGCTTCTTGAAGTCGGGACGGAAGAGGCCGCCGAAGCCGCCGATGCCTCCCAGCACCTCGGCGCCGTGGGTCGGCCGGACAAGGGCTCCGATGCCGGACTTCACCCTGTTGCCGAGCGCCACATCGACGCCGGCCTTCGCATAGGAACTCTTGGAACCCTTCGCGACGGATGGCGCGGAGGGCTTCTTTCCAGTGACTTTCCTGGTGACTTTCCTAGTGGCTTTCCTAGTGGCTTTCTTTGAGGGACTCTTCGTGTTCTTGGTGCTCATGAAATGAATGCGGTGATGGGTGCCGTGTATTGCGGGGTCAGGATTTGTGGGGGAAGAGCGGGGGTTGCGCGCTCTGGTCGGGAAGGAGTTGGGCGCTTCCCTTGCGGCGCTCCATGATCAGCTTGTCGAAGGCGGCGTCGAAGGGAACCGGGTAGTCGCCGTTGAAGCAGGCCATGCAGAAGGAGTTCTTTTCGAGACCCGTGGCCCGCACCATCCCGTCGACCTCAAGGTAGCCGATGCTGTCGGCCCCTAGGTAGTCGCAGATCTCCTGATGGGTCTGCTGGTTGGCGATGAGCTTCTCGGGATCGGGGAAGTCGATGCCGTAGTAGCAGGCATGGCGGTGCGGAGGGCAGCTGATGCGGAGGTGGACCTCCTTGGCGCCGGCTTCGCGGAGATTCACCACGCGCGCTTTGGCGGTCGTGCCGCGCACGACGGAGTCGTCGACGACGACGACGCGCTTTCCCTTCACCGACTCGCCGATGAGGTTGAGCTTCACCCGGACGTTGAAGTCGCGGATGAGCTGGGTCGGCTGGATGAAGGTGCGGCCGATGTAGTGGTTGCGGACGAAGGCGGGATCGTAGGGAATCCCCAGCTCCTCGGAGAAGCCGAGCGCGGCATAGATGCCGGAGTCGGGCACGGGCACGACCACGTCGGCCTCGACTGGGTGGAGACGTGCCAGTTCGCGGCCCATGTTGATGCGTGCCTTGCTGACGGTGACGCCGCGCAGGCGGCTGTCGGGTCGCGCGAAGTAGACATACTCGAAGATGCAGAAGGCCTCGCGTGATTCGGTGAAGGGGAACTCGGAGCGGATTCCCTGGTCGTTGATCACGACAACCTCTCCCGGCTTGAGGTCGCGGACGAAGGTCGCCCCGATCAGGTCGAAGGCGCAGGTTTCGGAGGAGAGGACCCATCCGTCATCAAGCTTGCCGAGGGAGAGGGGGCGCAGACCGCTGGGATCGCGGAAGCCGATGATTTCGTTCTCGCCCATGACCACCACGGAGAAGGCCCCTTCGAGTCGGCGCAGCGCGCCGATCGGCCCGCCCATCGTCTCGTCGGGTTGGGCAAGGAGATGGAGAATGATCTCGCTGTCGACCGTGGTCTGGAAGATGGATCCGCGGTTCTCGAGTTCGTTCCTCAGGGCGGAGGCGTTGACGAGGTTGCCATTGTGCGCGATGGCGAGTTGTCCGCGTGCCGTGTCGACGCCGAGCGGTTGGGAGTTGAGGAGGGTGCTCGATCCCGTCGTCGAATAGCGGACATGGCCGATGGCGCGGGTACCGGCGAGCGATTCCAGATTTTCCTGGGCGAAGACCTGCGAGACCAGGCCCATCCCCTTGTGGAGCCGGAAGGCCTTCCCGTCTCCGCTGCTCGAGGCGATGCCGGCGCTCTCCTGACCGCGGTGCTGCAGCGCGAAGAGGCCGTAGTAGGTCAGCATGGCCGCGTCCTTGTGGCCGTGGACGGCGAAGACGCCGCATTCATGTTTGGGACGATGGGACTGGGACAAGGAACGCAGGGTTGGAGAGTTGTGCTCGGGTGAAAAGATTCCGGCGTGCCGGACAACAAAGGTTTTCATCTTTTGGTCTGGTCATCAAACATGATTTGGAAAAAGCGTCCTTCGGGGCCTTGTCTCGGGTTCCCATTGAAAAATCCGTTGACCCGAGGAGGTTTTTGCCATTCGCTTCCCGCCCTTCACGATGGCATCGAGTCCTTCACTTCCTTTTGCAATTCCCGGATCCGTCCCCCGTTCGCCCGATGCGGCCGCGGCTTTGGCCGCCCAGGGTTCTTCCCCGTGGCTCCGGTTTACCTGGCAGACTGACAAGACGGGAAGTGCCCCCGCGGGTTCGGATCTGATGAGGCCCGCCGCCCATGAGGAGGCGGATGAGGTTCTCAGGGTCCTTCTTCTATCTCTCGCGATGGACTCCGGATGGAACGATTCGTTTGCCATGGTCGAACGGCGACTCAAGTCCGAAGTGGCCAGGATCTTCAATGAGGAGGATCCGCTCTGCCTGGTGATGCCAAAGGGCACCAGGCTGATCGCAGCCTCCCTGCTCGATCCCTCCCCCGAGGCGGCCAATCATCTCGTCAGCGGTCCCTCCGTCCTGATGGAATACCGCAATCGCGGCATTGGTTCCCGCCTTCTCCATGCTTCGCTGGAGGCGTTGGGGGGGAGGGGAATCACCGTCGCCTCGGGTATCACCCGGGCCAAGACGGTGGCATCCCGTCATGTGTATCCCAAATTCGGCGGCGTTGCGGAATCCGTCATGTTTTCCAAGTCCGTCGAAGCTAAGTCTTGAAACCCCGCCCAGTCTTGGGCATTTTCAAAAACTCAAATTTAACCACTGCCTTGTGGTGTAACGGTAGCACAGCAGATTCTGGATCTGCTTGTCATGGTTCGAATCCATGCGAGGCAGCCA
>JBEAOJ010000079.1:0-3957 GCA_041164985.1 Verrucomicrobiota bacterium
CGAGGACAAGGACGTGAAGGAGACCATCCTCGATGTCTTTGCGGCCATCGAGAGACTCGGCGATCGCGTCGTGGTCGCCATCGACGAGTTTCAGAAAATCGCCGAGATCGAGGATGGCGGATGGCTGGAGGCGACCCTGCGCACCCAGATGCAGCAACTTCCCAACACGACCTTCCTCTTCACCGGATCAAGGAAGAGCGTCATCAGCGACATGCTCAATAACCAGTCCCGGCCCTTCTACCGCTCTTGCCAGACCCTGGACTTCCCATCCTTCGGGGAAGAGTTCATCGATTGGATCATCGGCCGCTTTGCCCTGGTCGGGATGGAATGTGACCGCGAGGCCCTGCTCGATTTGCAGAGACAGGTCCAGAACACCCCCAACTACCTCCAGATGGCCTGCTTCCATCTGGTGGCCATGGGCGTGGAACGCGTGGGCAAGGAGGAGATCGCCACGGCCCTCCGCATGATCGTCGCCCAGAACTCCTACGCCAACCAGACCCTGCTTAATACACTCACCGCAACCCAGCAGCGCTCACTCCGCCTCGCAGCCAAAGTCGGCTCCCAAGTCTTCTCCAAGGAAGTGCTCGAGCGCTATGAGATCGCAAGCCCCGCCGCGATGGCTTCCGCCATCAAGGCCCTCAAGGACAAGGAGATCCTCGACGAAGGAACCGCTCGCGGCGTTGTGATCTTTGACGACCCGCTCTTTGCCATCTGGCTACGGATGGAGTTTCCGGATTAGAGACGGAAGAGAGATTTTTAATCAGGAACTCAGGAAAAATCCGTGGAGATCCCCTGGATGGACACTTCCAGTTAATGGGACAGAGATAGGGTTTCTTGGATTCAAACCCGCGGTTCCCTACCATTCCCTCCTCGCCACATGACTGACTAAACTTTATCTGTCTGACACCGTTTGTTTATCCCATGAGCACGCCCCTTTCCATGAACGAGATCCGAGCAAGGCTTGCCGCCTTCTCGGAACGCTGGAAAGAGGCCTGTGATGAGGATGCCGAGGCAAAGTCTTTCTGGGATGCCCTTTTTGAATGCTACGGGACAAACCGCCGGCAGGTCGCCCGTTTTGAATACCCAATCAGGAAACTCGATGGAAACTGGGGATTCATCGATGTCCTCTGGAAAGGAAAAGTCATCGTCGAGCACAAAAGCAGGGGCAAAAATCTGGGCGAAGCCAAGAAACAGGCCGAGGACTACATGGAGCGCCTCAAGCCCGCGGAGCGGCCTCGCTATCTGGTGACATGCGACTTCGGGCGCTTCGAGATTTTTGACCTCCACAACGGACAGGAGGATAAGCTCACCCTGGAAACCCTCGCCGATCACGCATCCCTTCTCGGCTTCCTCGGGGGATACGAACCCAAGCGACCCTCCCTCGAGGCACCGGTGAACATCGCGGCGGTCGAGAAGCTGGGTGCTCTGTACGACTCCATGAAATCGGGGGGATACCCCGACCACGATCTCCAGAGATTCCTCGTGCGTGTTCTCTTCTGTCTCTTTGCGGAGGATACGGGTGTCTTTGAACAGGAATCATTCACGGGCATCATCCAGAGCCGCACCTCCGAAGACGGGAGCGATCTCGGAATCAAGCTCGCACAGATCTTCGAGACCCTCGACACCCCGAATGAACGGCGCCAGGCAGCTCTCGATGAGGCGCTGGCGGCACTCCCATACGTGAACGGGGAGCTCTTCACGGGGCGGCTTGCCCTTGCCGCCACGGATTCCAGGATGAGGACGGCACTCCTTCAGTGCTGCGACTTTGACTGGTCCAAGATCAGCCCCGCTATCTTCGGTTCACTTTTCCAAGGAGTCATGGAGGCCGCGGAGCGCAGATCCCTCGGCGCTCACTACACCAGTGAGGAAAATATCCTCAAACTCATCCGTCCCCTTTTCCTTGATGTTCTGCGCGCGGAGTTGGCGGCAATCAAGAGCGGCCCGGAACGGGGACGAACACAAAAGCTTGAAGAGTTTCACAACAAGCTGGCCAACCTCAAGTTCTTCGACCCGGCCTGCGGTTGCGGAAACTTCCTGATCATCACCTACCGGGAGCTCCGGAAGCTGGAAACCGAGCTGCTCAAGGCGCTCCACCCCTCAGGCCAGGCGGTGCTGGACATCGCGCATCTTACCAAGGTGAACGTTGATCAATGTTACGGGATCGAGATCGAGGAGTTTCCGGTGCAGATCGCCCGGGTGGCCATGAGACTCATGGATCACATCGCCAACATCGATCTGGGCTATGCCTTCGGTCAGTCCTTCACACGGCTGCCTCTCACCAGGGCCGCGCACATCGTTCACGGAAATGCTCTTCGCATGGAGTGGAGGGATGTCATCCCGCCAGCAGAGTGCTCCTACATCCTCGGTAATCCTCCGTTCGTGGGGCAGCACTATCAGACCCCGGAGCAGAAAGCCGACCAGATGCGGGTGATGGCCAACATCGCGGCTGCGGGGGTTATCGATTTCGTGGCTAACTGGCACATCAAGGCCGCCAAGTTCATCCATGGAACTTCCATCCAGGTTGCCTTTGTCTCCACCAACTCTCTTTGCCAAGGCGAACAAGCCGGACTCCTCTGGACGGAAATTTTAGGACGTTATGGAGTAAAGATCCATTTCGCCCACCGCACCTTTGCCTGGGAGAGTGAGGCAAGAGGCAAGGCCCATGTTCACTGCATCATCGTCGGATTTGGCGCCTTCGATATTCCCTCAAAGACCCTTTATGACTACGAGGACGATCCGGCTCACCCGGTAATCAGCAATGTCTCCAACATCAGTCCCTACCTCACCGAGGGATCGGATCGTGCGGTCAGCAATCGGTCAGAGCCACTCTGTGCCGTGCCCAAGATGTCCTGGGGCAACAAGCCGACCGATGGGGGACATCTCATCCTCTCTCCGCAGGAGCGGGCTGATCTCCTAAGGAAGGAACCCAGAGCGAGTAAATTCATCCGCCCTTACATGAGTGGCGGCGACTTCATCAATGGAGAAGAACGCTTTTGCCTCTGGCTTAAGGATGCTGAACCGAACGAACTCCGCGTTCTTCCCTTGGTTCTCGAGAGAGTGGAGGCAGTGCGTGCGATGCGACTTGCGAGTAAAGCCGAGTCCACGCGGAAATACGCCGCCTATCCAACTCTCTTCCGACAGATTGCACAGCCTGAGAGTGACTACCTCGCTGTGCCAGAGGTCTCATCTGAAAACCGAAGCTATATTCCGATTGCTTTCTTCTCCCGGGAGGTCATCTGCAGCAACACGGTTCAATTCATACCAGAGGCGACACAGTGGCACTTCGGAATCCTGACTTCTGCCATGCACATGGCATGGATGAAGCTGGTTGCTGGACGGTTAGAAAGTCGCTTCAGATACTCCAATACCCTCGTCTACAACAACTACCCATGGCCTGAGGCAACTGCCGAGCAGAAGGCCGCTGTGGAAATCGGAGCTCAGGCTGTCCTTGATGCCCGCAGTCACTTCCTTCCACCTATAGGAACAAATACGCTCGCTGATCTCTATGATCCTGTTGCCATGCCTCCAGCACTTGCCAAGGCTCATGCCGAACTGGATCGAGCAGTCGAGAAATGCTACCGCAAGCAGCCATTCACCAGTGATCGTGAGCGAGTCGAATACCTCTTTGCTCTCTACGAAAAGATCACGGCACCCCTCGCACCAACGTCCAATAAAAGAAAAACTCGTGCCTCAAGGCGCTAGGAAACCGCTCATTTACTCGCATAGAGGGCGTTGTGGGAAGCCGTAGCGGATGCGAAGCATCGAGCGGGCAATCCATGGACCGCGAGAAAATCGATCTCAAAAAACCCACCCCCTACATCATTCCCGACTGCATCAAACCATCCCGATCATGAGGGGCTATGAACTCGAATAGGAAAACGATCCCATCCATCGCCTCTTTCCTGAGTTGGCTGGCCCGGCCATTGCTACGCATCCGTTACGGCTGAGTTCCATATC
>JBEAOJ010000080.1:0-3267 GCA_041164985.1 Verrucomicrobiota bacterium
GCCGCCGCCCGTAATCTGGCAATCGCGCTGCGGACTCTCGATCCCGATCGTCCGGTCGAGGTGCGTGATCTCTTTGCCGAGGCCTACGGCTGGCTCTACCGCATCGTCCAGAAGGGATACTTTCTCTTCATCAATCATTGCCCCGGACTATGGGGCGCCTTCTACAAGTACCTCGACAAGGACAAGGCCGCCCCGGGCCGTGTGGCGGTCTACAAGAGGGGAGCACGCCTTCTGGAACGGACCGTCACGGAGATGAAGCCGGCCGTCATCGCCTCGACCTACCCCGGTTACAACCACCTCCTCGACCACCTGCACGGGAAGACCAACCGTCCTTTCAGGACCGTCACGGTGGTCACCGACTCGATCAGCATCAACTCGCTCTGGCACAGCGGTCACTCGGATCTCTTCCTCATACCCAACGAGGAGACCGCGGAGGTGATGGAGAGTGCGGGAGTGCCCCGCGGAAAACTGCGCGTCACCGGGTTCCCTGTCCCCCCGTTGTTCGAAACCCTCAGGGGTCGGCGAACGGCCCCAGGACCGGGACATCCCCCGAAGGTTCTCTTCCTAGCCAATCCGGGTCAGAAAAACGCCACGGGGATTCTCAAGGAGCTGGGAAGCGTGGAGGGAATCGAACTCTCCGCCGCCTGCGGTCGCGATGAGGAACTCCGGGAGGCCCTCCAGAAGGTCGCCTCGGATTTCGAGAAACCGATCAAGATAGAGGGGTGGATGCCCGATCTCCCCGAAAGGCTGGCGGCAAGCCATCTCGTGGTTGCCAAGGCCGGAGGTGCCACCGTGCAGGAATGCCTGGCGGCGGCCACCCCGCTCGTCATGAGCCAGGTCATTCCGGGACAGGAGGAAGGGAATGCGGAACTCCTCACCAAAGCCGACTGCGGATGCACCGCCACTTCTCCCAAGGCGATCGCGGCGGCGGTGCGCCATGCCTTCGCCCGAGGAGCCCTGGTCTGGAAGACCTGGGAAGCGAACGCCACGAGAACGGGAACCCCGGAGGGGGCAAGGAATGCGGCGACCGCGGTCCTGGAAGAGGCCCTCAAGGAAGGATGAAAACTGAGACCTGCCGTAACGGATGTGAAGGAACGGCCGGGCAAGCAAACCTGAAGGTTTTGAATCCTCCTTTTGCATTTTTCATTTTTCATTTTTCCTTCGTCTTATGCCCATCAACGCCGTCATCTTCGATATTGGGAATGTGCTCCTGACCTTCGACTACTTCATCGCCGAGCGTGCGCTCCTTGCCCACACGGGCCAGGCGGTCGCCCCTTCCATCGAGGAGCTCCATCCCCATCGGATGGCTCACGAGAGCGGCACGATCAGCCGCGAGGAATTTGTCAGGATCGTCAGGGAAGCCTTCGCTCACGACGGATCCGAGGATCACTTCATGGGGATCTGGACACGGATCTTCGAGGTGAACACCCCGATGGTCGAGTGGGCCCGCACCCTCCATGGGAAGACGCCCCTCTATCTCCTCTCGAACATCGGCTGCATCCATCACGACCATATCTTCGAGGAGTACGACTTCTTCGGCACCCTCTTCCACGACGGTGTCTACTCCTACAAGGCCGGCGTCATGAAACCCGAGCGCCGGATCTTTGAACTCGCCAAAGACCAGTTCGGTGTCGATCCCGCGACGACCCTCTACATCGATGACCTGCTTGAGAATGTGCAGGGGGCGGAGTCCGTGGGATTCATAGTTCACCACTACGATCCGAAACGGCACGACCTCTTCGAAGCAAAGTTGAAATCGCTCTCCTTCCCGTGAGTGACCCGGCACGCCGCACGGTCTGGATCCTCGCGGACCAACTTTCCCCCACCAACGCATCCCTCCTCTCGGCAAAGAAAGGAAGGGACTGCCTGCTCTTCATCGAATCCCGGCAGACTTTCGGAAAGCTCCCCTACCACCGGCATCGCCTGATGCTCCTTCTCTCGGCGATGAGACACTTCGCCGCGGAACGCGAGGCCGAGGGATGGGAGGTCGACTATCACCGGATCAACGACGCTCCCGACATGCGCTCCGTCCTAACCCGCCACTGCGCGGCGCGGAAGCCCTCGGAGATTCTTGTAACACGGCCCAACAACCACGACGAGAGCCTCGCCCTTGATTCCCTGGCCGCGAAGCTGCCCTGCCCCCTTCGCATTGTTCCGGGCACCCAATTCCTCTGCTCCCGGGAAGATTTCGCCGAACTGGCTCGGGGAAAGAAGCGTCTGCTGATGGAGAATTTCTACCGCGAGATGCGGAGGCGGACCGGATTGCTCATGGAGAGTGACGGGAAGCCGGTCGGCGGCGACTGGAACTACGATGTTGAGAACAGGGCCACGTTCCGTGATTGGAAGAAGGCGGGGTCACCCCGCCCACGGGCACTTCCGAGACCGGAACAGGACGCCATCACCCGGGAGGTCGCGGCCGACCTGGAAGTCTGTTTTCCGGATGCACCCGGCAAAGCCGCGGACTTCGCCCTTCCCGTGACACGGGAGCACTCCCTGAAATGGATGGAGCACTTCGTGAAAGAGCGGCTTCCACACTTCGGCACTTGGCAGGACCTGATGATCCAGGGAGAGCCCGACATGTTCCACTCGATCATTTCCCCGATGCTCAACATCGGCCTTCTCGATCCTCTGGAATGCGCCAAGGCGGCTGAATCAGCCTTCCGTGAAGGCAAGGCTCCCCTGCATGCCGTGGAGGGGTTCATCCGGCAGATCATCGGATGGCGCGAATTCGTCAACGGGGTCTACTGGCTGAAGATGCCCGAGTACGCGGGGGTCAATGGCCTCGAAGCCGAACGCCCCCTCCCCTCCTTTTTCTATGACGGCGAGACGGACATGAACTGCCTCCGTCAGACCCTGGGGGAAGTCCTGAAGGGGGGCTTCAATCACCACATCCAGAGACTGATGATCCTCGGTAATTTCCTGCTGCTCGCGGGAGTCAGGCCCGGTGAGGCGCTCCGATGGTTCAACGAGATGTACATCGACGCCCATGACTGGGTGATGGCCGCCAACCTCCTCGGAATGGCCCTGCATGCCGACGGCGGATTCATGGCAACCAAGCCGTATGCGGCCGGCGGATCATACATCCACAAGATGAGCAACTACTGCGAGGGATGTCCCCACAGTCCGGATGTGAAAACGGGGCCGGGAGCGTGTCCCTTCAACCTCCTCTACTGGAACTTCTACGAAACCCATCGCGGGCGCTTCGCCAACAACCCGCGCACGGCCATGATGGTGCGTTCGTGGATGAAGCGACCGGAGGAGGAACGC
>JBEAOJ010000081.1:0-5457 GCA_041164985.1 Verrucomicrobiota bacterium
TGGTGAAGACGAAGCAAGGGAGGGAGAACCACGCCGTAACGGATGCGCAGCAACGGCCGGGCATGACAAAACGCGAAAGTCACGAAATACCGAGGGGTGAAAGAAGGGAAATTGGAGTCCAATTACTTCCTTCATTTCGTGCTTTTCGTGTGTTTCGTGGTTCCTTCGGTATTCAATCCCGACCCGCCTGCCAAGTTCCCTCCATTCCTGTTTTCTTGATTTGCTTGCTTGGCCGTTGCTTCGCATCCGTTGCACCCTGATAAAATTCTTTGTCACCACCTTCTAATGCAATTTTTGGGTTTTATCTTCCTGAGGCCCCTCCAACAGGGTGAAGCAACCGCACTCATTGGGGTCGTTCTATCGCATAATCCGGGTTTAGTTTGAATCAGCAAGATCGGCCAACCTTACATGCCGCCATTCCGGCTTGCAGTGGAAGTCGCAGACGGCGTGGGGGGATGTGTTGGAGACAACACGGGTTCCCCTTTCCGGAGTGTGATCGTAGCGGCCGAATGAGATCTGCCACTCGGGATGCTCGCCTGGAAAGAGACCCTGGAGCGGAATCCGTGCCTCCACACTCCATCCCGAGGCAGTGAGCGCGGTCCGGCTCGTGAAGAGAGGTTTGGCAACGGCATGATGCTCGATGGTTTTCCTCACCCCGCTTCCATCAAAGTAAAGTTGGAGGATGCTGTTGGAGGGGGTCACATGCAGTTCGTAGTAGGCCTTCCCGTCGGCGGGCCCGAGAAAAATCTCAAACGCGTCGCACTGTGCAAAAGCGGGAAAGTTGAAGGGAAAGACATCCTGCATCGGATGCGCATCGGTCAACTCCGCGCGGATGAGGAGTTCGTTTCCCGAGAGACCGAGAGTGACCTGTCCCGGTGCGAAGGCGGGATCGGGTTGAAGTAGCCAGGGTTGTCCGAAGGACCAGGTGAGGGGTGGTTTTTTCATTTGATGCTCTCTTAGGGAAGCACTGATTAAAAATGAAGAGCAAACCAAGCAGGCAAACAGCGTCACGGCAAACGCAATCTTGCCCGTGGGGTTCATTTTCAAAAACCAGCCGTCTTTCCGAGCCAGCATTTGGCCATGAGCAGATGTCCTGCGGCGGAGGGATGGACACCATCCGGCGCCCAGTATTCCGGCGGCGCGAGCTTCACGGCCTCATCGAACATCGACTGGAACGGCACCAGCACCGCGCCGAATTCCCTGGCAAGTTTCGCGACCACCGCGCGGCGCTCATCGATCTCCTCAACCCAGTCGTCGCGGACCACGCCGCAGCGGAGAACAAACGGCTCGCAAAGGACGAACTTCACATCGGGCAAAGCCTCCCGGACCTCGTTGAGCAGATCGCGGTAGATGCGCTCATACTTCGGAATGGCAACACCGTTGCTCCAATCGGGATTCTTGCCGTGCCATGTGTCGTTCACACCGATGAGGATGCTGAGCAGATCGGGTTTGAGATTGAGGATGTCGCCCTGGATCCGTGCGTAGAGATCGACGACGCGGTTGCCGCTGATCCCCCTGTTGAAAACACGGAGACCGTCAGCGGGTCCGGTGCTGAGCAACTCGGCGCCTGCCATCATGGCGTATCCCTGGCCGAGTCCCCAAAGATCATTCGGGGTGCCCGCGGCATCGCGGTTGCGGCCGCAATCGGTGATGGAATCACCTTGGAAAAGGATGGTGCTGTTGTTCGGGATCATGCTGTTTTTTTGAAAAGATCGCCCGGATTTTCCTTGATCAGCACGCCCGGCCCGTGGCCACCGCGATCAAGGATGAGTTCCTTGAGGGCGCCGGAGTCCATGACATTGTCCTTGATGACCACATTTCGCAGGCCCTGCGCCACGACGCCGTAGTCGGGCGACCAGTTTTCCTCCCTACTGAAGCCCGTGCTCCCCTCGTTGTTCTCGTCATCGAGTCCGGCGACCATCGTATTGCCTGTGACCGTCACGCCGCGGGCGCCAGAGAGGACGATGTGAGCGCTGCACTCTTCGCCCGGGCGGTTCCAGACGGGACGGCCGCTGCGGTAGATCATGTTGCCGGTGATGCTCGTGTAGCCGACGCGACCGACGATGCGGTTGGTCACGACCGGATTGTCGGGCGTGGCCGCGAAGAGGATGCCCGGGCCGCTGCGGTCGATGTAATTTCCGGTGATGTTGTAGTGGGAGCCGTTGAGGATGCGCAGACCGCCGAGTCGGTTCCATTCGATCCGGTTGCCGGTGATGGTGACGGCGTTGTTCTCACCGATGCTCGCGTAGCCGGCACCGCCATTGAGCGAGAGCCAGTTGTCGAGGACGAAACCGTCCCAACCCCGCACGGAGAGGCCGTGGCCCTTGTTCTCAGAAAACATGTTACCTCGGACCCGGAAGCACCAGATGCGGCTGAGGCGGACGCCGTCGCCGGTGAAACGCGAGACCTTGCACCCCTCGATGAGCGGACTGTCCTCGGTGGTGCCGTAGTCCGGCTTGTCCACAAGGATGCCGTGCACGCTGTCGCCAAGATGCTGCCCGTCGAGGCAGAGGCCGTTGACGCGCGCGCCGATGGCAAGCGTGAGATCGAGCAGGCAGGGGGCGGCGGGGTCGATGAGCTTGAGCGTGGATCCTCCGTTTCCTTTCCAGGCATAGGCGGGCGAGCCGGTGATTGCGGTGTTGGGATGCACCTTCAGCCGTCCGACGCAATAGGTTCCCGGCGGAACCTCCACGGTCGCCTGGCTCTCCGCGGCGAGATCAAGAAGCTTCTGGAAGACGGCCGTGTCGTCGGTGATGCCATCGCCGGTGGCGCCGGCTGTTTTGACATTGAAAAGGCCTTTCATAATTCAGGGCTCTCGAGAGAGCGGACTTTCCTCAATTTGAGATAGGCAAACAGAGGCCAGGCGTGGGCGTGCGAGCAGAAGGCGGGGAAATCAGGCCATATGCTTTGCTGATCGGGCAAGCCAACGCTGGGAAGAAGCGATGAGTCGAAGTTGTCGGGGGCGGTCCAGATCCCCGGCCAGTAATCGGGAAATCTTCTGGCATGGGCCGCCAGAGTCGTCGATTCAAACAAACGCTCTGCGGCCTTCAGGTCAACCTCCGCCGCGTGAACGATCGCCGGACCGATGAGAGCAAACCAGACTCCGCCGTTCTCTCGCCCTCCCGTTTTGAAGGGGGGAATTTCAACGGGGGTCTCCTGCTGCCGCATGCCCCAGGGTTCGGAAAGGCGGCTTTGCATTTCGCGAAGCAGGACACGCCGCTTGGCCAAGGGGGCATCTTTGATTCCGAGTGCAAAAACCTGTGGCTCCATCCACATTTGGTCAGCGCCAAGGCACCCGGCAGGAGTATGGGCCCGAGCTAAGAAAGATCGTCCCTTCCATTCTTTCATGAGGGCCGCATGCAATTCCGCACGGTAGCACCGGAGCATTTTGGAAAGAAGCAGAGCACGCGGGGCAATGGCCTTGGAGAGCGACCGGGCCGATCTCTTCAGCGCAATTGCGAGTTGCTCCAAAACCACGCAGGCCTGGGCTGTGTTGAGATGGCTCTCCGACTGAAGAAACATGTCGGCATAGGGAACAGAGGTGGAGGCACAGTAGATCCCGTCGTTCCAGTCGGAATTCATCAGACGAACCAGGCCGTGGCTGCCGCGCCCGACCTCGTCCCTTAGAAAACGGAAGGCGCGTTCGGCATGCTCCAAAACGGTCACAGGTCGGCAATGCCCATCGGGGGGCCAAGGAGCGAGCTTTGTTCCCAGAAATCCATCATCGCCGCTGGTCTCCAGATATTCGGCGAGCAATCCGAAGAAGAACAACTGCTGGTCGCTGGTCGCAAAAAAGGCGGTTGTCGTCGACCCCGGGCCGTTCTCCATGAGCCGAATTTCACCGTTAGGGGTCATTTTCCTGCAAGCATGCCGGAGGGTATCGCTGGCGAGCCATGGCATGAGTTGGCAGAGGGGCAGGGCATGCTGAAGGTGATCCCGCGCGGAGCAGGTGATGCCAAAGTCATACTCATAGGAGGGGCCTTGCGGCATGAATCGCACCCCGTAGACGGAACTCCACGTGGCCAGCGACAGCAGCATGGCGGCATGCCAGCGCATCTCACGACGCAGCGGGGCGTCGCTTTCGTTCGGAAAATCGGGAACGGCGCGGGCCCAGGCCCGCCGCCATCCGGAGACAACGGCCGGGGTGGGTGCACCGGGAAGGCGCTTTCCTCCATGCCTGGCAGTCCAGACCCATGCGAAGGTGCGGGTTTCGCCCGGCTCCAATCGAACGTCTGCCGAGATCCCGACCGTGCAGGCATTGCCGGAGAGGCGTGTTTTCAAACCGGGGATTTCGCGACCGAAACTTTCGCAACGGATGGCCGGGGGATGCCATTCAATCGGCGAGGAGGTGTCAGGAGTCAACGGCTCATAGGCACCACTTGCGGGCCGCGCCGTGAAGGGAATTTCGACCGAACGCTCCGAGCACTGAGGCGTCCCGGGCTTATAAAGAACGGGGCGCTTATCTGCTGGAACATGCTGCAGGGTGATGGGGCCGTAACGCATCCCCAACTCCCGGACAAACGAGCATTCCATGGGGGCAGAACTTTCGTTTCGCAGGGAAATCGTCTCAATCCATTGGTTCGGTCTCGGGGTTTTTTCCACGGTGGGCGGACAGTCGATCCGGTGCTCGAGCACAAGGCCTTTGGCCGTGCGATAGCGCCACAGGGCAAACCCGCAGCCGAACAGGCGTTCGACTGAGGAGGCAGAGGGCTCTGCTCCTGTGAAACTCCGCTTGGACGATCCTTCAAACGCTCTCAGACTACCGGCTGCGCCGTTTCGTTTCCCATTCCAGTTAAGCCGCGCCCATTCTCGAACTCCCGACAACCATTGAACGCTGCCGCTGGCATGGACGAAAAGCTTTGTCCCGTCATTGCCCACAAGGAACCATGGATCCTCCGGCACTCTTGCAGGCAAACCATCGGGCAATCGCGTGCTGACAGGCAGTCGGGCATCAAAACGAAACGCAGGCAAACCTTGTTCATCTTGAGTCCAGACGCCGAAATTTCCTCCATCGCCAGTCGTTTTTTGAGCCGGTTGATTCGAGGTTTTTCGTTCGTAATTCATAGGGGTATGCAAGGCTTCGGAATGCAGGCGCAAAGTATCATTCATGATTATATTGCCTCACGGAGGGCTACGGTGCATTTGATTCGATGAGGACCTCTCCCGTGGCGTTGTTGAGTTCGATGCGGTAGGTCTTTCCACGGAAACGGCGGCTGACCTTCACCCCGGTCCAATGCGAAGGAAGACACGGCTTGACCTCCAATCCCTCGAACGTCGGCTGGATGCCCAGCAGATGTTGGGTGGCGGCGATGTAGGCCCAACTGGCCGTTCCGGTGAGCCAGCTGATGCCAGCCTTTCCGAAATCACCCTCCTGTGCAGGCCCGATGACCGAGGAGGTGAAGACATACGGTTCCCTGCCCCAGTGCTCAAAGCCCTCTTCCTCCGCGGCGATGGAGG
>JBEAOJ010000082.1:0-3429 GCA_041164985.1 Verrucomicrobiota bacterium
GCGCCGGTAGAGGCGGGGACTGTCGCCGGTGAAGGCACCGTTGCTGTGGCCGGAGTGGTGGCAGGCTCAGTTGGCGCATTTTTGGCGATCAGTTTGGGACGATTGCCGGAAACGGGCGGAATCCAGAGGCTCTGGGCGATCAGGTTTTTCTTGATGGGGGCGATCACGCTGTACCCGCCTTTTCCATCGGGCAGCATGGGGGTACCCCAACGGTTCCGGCAAACCACCTCCCTGGAGGGTATCTTTTCGCCAGCCAAAGTGTGATTCATCATCTCCACAGGAGCCGGCAGTTCGACATTTCCTAGAAATGAAGATCCGCCCGCTATCAGAAACGCGGGGACGAAGAGCAAGGGGGACATGCTTAAAATCTACCCCACGGATGATTGCGAGGCAAGTCCCCGCAAGGAAGTTAGCTGAAAATGATCAGCCACCCGGATACTCCCAAAAGTCCTTGAGGAGATGCTGAAGGGTTGATCCCACACGACTGGCAAAGGGCCGACCATCTCGCTGCTTCGGGGTGGGCTCGGGTTTGGGCGTCGGCTGGGGAGCCGACTTGATGACCTCCTCACAGAGCGACGGCGGGATGTCCACGGCAAGCGATAGTTCTCTGCCAGTCAGCGCAGGAGGCTCTCCATTAGCGGAGACGCGAAGGAAAAGCGGCTTGGTATCGGCAAATCGGCCGCCATCGACAATCCGGATCGGTGGGATCTCGTAATCGCCCGCCCGTGACGGAAGGATCCTGTAGCGGAAAAGCCAGACATCCCCTTCCCCAGTGTGCAGAAGTTGCCTGCGGCGGATCGCTTTCAAGACAAGCTCAGGCGGCCTCTCAATGCACTCGATCAGGGGATTCGAGGCACCGCGAACGGAAATCACCAGTTCCACCTTCTTCCCGATCTTGGCACCCCGATGCGAGAGCGTTGCGGCAACAGACGGGCTATCGGACTTGCCAGTGGATGCCACCAGTGTTCCCCCCATGCCCAGAACCAGTAATGGGAAACAGAGCATGAGGAAAGCACGAGGGATCATCGGCAGGGTCATCGGAAAGGAGGCTAGTTAGCCCTAAAACGATTTTCCTGAAAAGCAAGGGATCGTGACAATGTGGTCACACCGACCACCCCCCTTCACCACTGGGCAAAGAGATCCCCCTGGATCGCATCACCCGGCTTGGGTTCCGGAGCAGGCTTGGCTTTGCGGGGTTTTTTCTTGGGAGGCTCAAACGTCTGCTTCCACTGCTTCTGGACATCCTTGATCACCACGTTCGCACGCTTGTAACGCTCCTTGTGGCGGTTGATGGCGATGGAGGGGGTCAACCTGAGCACCTTCTTTGCACGCTCCACGCGGGCTTCGGTCAATTGGCCCCGTAGACGCCAATGCCCCCCTTTGGTGGTGTAGACCCCGACAATCTTGCCCTCCTCGGCATAACGCCGGAGCTGTCGGTCGGAGATACCGAGACGGGAGGCAAGTTGTTTGAAGGGAGACATGGACTATTATTGCCGAATTTACCCAAGTCCAACCGTCACAGGCAAGCAAAAGAACCTTTATCAAACGGTCATCATGTGTCCGGTTTATTACTTTGATTCCCCGCAGGATCCTTTGATTTTTCCTAGCAACTCGGGATTAGCGGAAAGTTCCCTGCAGAGCGACTCTATGGCCTCCAAGGAGTCGGCACTCAAGTGATGCTCCATACCCTCCACATCCCGCTCCACCTCAGCTCTGGCAACCCCTAGAAGATTCAGAAAATCGGTAAGAATCCGATGGCGCTTGCCGATCGCCTTCGCAATCGACTCCCCCTCCTCCGTCAGAACCAACCCTCGGTACTTCTCATGCCTGACAAATCCCTCCGCATCGAGACGCTTGACCATGTTGGTGACGCTTGCCTGGGAAATCCCGAGACTTCCCGCGATATCGACGACTCGGGCATAACCCTTCGTCTCGATGAGTTCCTGGATCCGCTCCAAGTAGTCCTCGACCGCAGAGGATGACCTGTTTCCTGATTTGATCATGGGGATTTTGGTTTTGATTTCTTGATCAAGAGAATTGGATTGCAGGGAATCTATAGTCTCATATAAATAAATTAGCCAAGGCTAATTTTATGAACCAACCGACCCTGCCAAGCCTTCCGGAAGTCCACCGTTCAGTAAACATCCCGGAGCGACGCGGCTTTTGGAGAAAGATGCTCGCCTTTGCCGGCCCCGGATACTTGGTGGCAGTCGGCTACATGGATCCCGGAAACTGGGCAACCGATCTGGCCGGTGGATCCAAGTACAATTACGCCCTCCTCTCGGTCATCCTGCTCTCCAGCATCATGGCGATGTTCCTCCAGCGTCTCTCGCTCAAACTCGGAATCGTCACCGGGCACGATCTCGCCCAGAGCTGCAGGATCCACTACGGAAAGAGAGCGGCCATTCCCCTCTGGATCGCCGCCGAAGTAGGCATTGCCGCCTGTGATCTGGCCGAGGTGATCGGCTCCGCCATCGCGCTGAATCTCCTCTTCCATATTCCCCTGATCTGGGGTGTCCTTATCACCACGGTCGACGTCCTTTTGCTGCTTCTGCTTCAGCAGAAGGGATTCCGTTACATCGAGGCGCTGGTGATTGTCCTGATCGGAACGATCGCCGCGTGCTTCGGACTGGAGCTTCTTTTCTCAAGACCGGACATCCCCGCAGTCCTCCATGGATTTATCCCCTCCCCCTCCGTGGTCACCGACCCGGGAAAACTCTTCATCGCCGTCGGCATCCTTGGCGCCACGGTGATGCCTCACAACCTCTACCTGCACTCCTCCATTGTGCAGACGCGCCGATACCCCCTTGATCAGGTCGGAAAAAAGGAGGCTGTTCGGTTCGCCACCATCGACTCCAACATCGCCCTCTCGATCGCCCTGGCCATCAATTCCGCAATCCTGATCCTCTCCGCAGCCACCTTTCACCGCGCGGGACGCACCGACATTGCAGAGATCCAGGAGGCCTACCACCTGCTCACCCCGATGTTGGGGATCACCGGGGCGAGTACCCTCTTTGCCATCGCCCTGCTGGCTGCGGGCCAGAACAGCACCCTCACGGGAACACTCGCCGGACAGATCATCATGGAGGGCTTCGTAAATATCCGCATCCCCGCCTGGATGCGCCGCCTTGCGACCCGCCTTCTTGCCATCATCCCCGCGGTCGTTGTGATCGCGATCGCCGGCGAGAATGCCACCACCCACCTCCTCCTCCTCAGTCAGGTCATCCTGAGCATGCAACTCAGCTTCGCCGTCATCCCTCTCGTCCAGTTCACGGGAAGCCGCCGGATCATGGGGGAATTCCTCGACCCGCTCTGGGTACGGATCATCGGCTGGGTCATGGCCGGGGTCATTGCAGGACTGAATCTCTGGCTCCTGCTTCTCCAATTCCGCAACGGGTTTTAGCCCGAACTCATCCTCTGAACTCATGA
>JBEAOJ010000083.1:0-6604 GCA_041164985.1 Verrucomicrobiota bacterium
CCTCTCTGTAAACCGAACGTGTTCGAATCCCGTTAGGGTCGCCACTTTCAAAAGTGCCCCAGTCGCCTCTGAAATCCGATAAATCCCAAAGGTAATCCTCCGGCTTTGCCGGAGGACTCCCGAAGTTTGACATTTCCGGGATTGGCAAGGCGGAAAGGGTTGGGGGATCCCAAGGGATGGTTTTTCCATGAGTAAAAAAGCCAAGGAAAAAGATGATGACTGGAAATGAGTAGGGAGGAAGTTTCGATAAGAGTTGGTCACGTGGAGCAAGGAAATGACTTAAGGGGGGGATGGTTCAATTGCACTGGGGTGAGGATCATGATGCCCGAAGAGCAAGGCGGCTTTGAGCCGCTCACGCTATCCCAAGCCTCCGGCTTTGCCGGAGGTATCTGACTAAAGGCTCTGCGAGCCATCAAGGCGTAGATCCCCAAATTGCAGCTGATTGCATTATTAGCGGAAAAATTTGTTACCTTTTGTTACTTGGAAAAGGGCAAATCGAGTCACTCCCTGAGAGCCCACCCTAGAAAGGCATTTCATTGGCCATAACATGCATCCTCTTTAGAAAGAAAAATACCCCCTCCGAAAAGTTGCTCTTAACCGGGAGCATCAGGTTTTTTTCATTCAAAACGCTCTGCTCAACTTCGGAGTTCCGCTTCAAACCGTGATTATTCCCACGGCCTCATCTCACACCCATCACCCACACCTCCTTTGGAGGTGCTACCCCAACCTCCCCATCCTGTTCCCGATCAGGATCATCACGGAGCGTTCCGTCAGCGTGACCATCGACTGGTCTGCAATGAGTTGCTCCGAGCCGAATTCCAGGAAGTCATCGGGGGAGGGACGCGCCGTGTCGACGACCAACCTCCACCGCATTCCCGAGGGAAGCACCGGAAGGTGAAATGTGAGCGGTTCGTGCCACATGTTGAAGGCGGCATAGATGAAGTCGGCTTCGGGACCGAAGGATCGGCCCATGTCACCCGCAATCATGAAGGCGAGCGACCGGCTGTCGGGTCCCCAGTCGGGCTGGCGGGGTTTGACACCATGCCATCCGATATCGGGATAGCCGCACCCCTGCACATCGGTTCCGGTGAAATACTCCTTCCTGCGCAGCTGACTGTGCTTGCGCCGGAAGTCGGCCATCAGCGAGACGAAGCGCTTCAGACCTGCCCCGTTGCTTCCGGGATCACGCTCCGGCGACCAATCGAGCCAGTTCCACTCCTCGTCGTGGCAGTAGGCGTTGTTGTTGCCGAGTTGAGTGCGGTCAAGCTCGTCCCCCATCGAGAGCATCGGGACACCCTGGCTCAGGAAGAGCAGCGCCATCGCGTTGCGCTGGAGCCGGGCGCGCAGTGTCTTGATTCCGGGATCCTCGCTCTCCCCCTCGACGCCGCAGTTCCAGCAATAATTGTCATTGGCCCCGTCGCGGTTTTCCTCGCTGTTGGCCAGATTGTGCTTCCCGTTGTAGCTGTAGAGATCGCGGAGGGTGAATCCGTCGTGGCAGGTCAGGAAGTTGACCGAGGCGGTCGGCCTGCGGCCCGAGGGGGCGTAGAGATTAGGGGAGCCGAGGATCCCCTGAACTACGTCACCCGCGACCCCGGCGTCGCCCCGCAGGAAGCGGCGTGCGGCATCCCGATAGTGTCCGTTCCACTCCATCCAGCGGCCATAGGCCGGGAAATTCCCCACCTGGTAGAGGCCCCCCGCATCCCACGCCTCGGCGATCAGATCGCATCCTGCAAGGATAGGGTCATGGGCGAGCGCCTCAAGGAGAGGGGGATTGGCGAGGGGGTGGCCGTTGGGATCGCGTCCCAGCACGGAGGCCAGATCGAATCGGAAGCCGTCGATATGGAACTCCGAGACCCAGTAGTGAAGGCAATCGAGGACGAAGGAGCGGACCACGGGATGGTTGCAGTTGAGCGTGTTGCCGCAGCCGGTGTAGTTCGCGTAGCTCCCGTCGGGATTGAGCATGTAGTAGGTCTGATTGTCGATGCCCCGGAAGGAAATGGTGGGGCCGCGCAGATCCCCCTCGGCAGTGTGATTGAAGACCACATCCAGGATCACCGAGATCCCTGCGACATGGAGCGCCTTGATCAGTTTCTTGAACTCCGAGACCTGCGTCCCGTGGTGACCTGTCGCGGCATAGCCGCTCTTGGGCGCGTAGAACCCGACCGTGCTGTATCCCCAGTAGTTGCAGAGCGGCTTCCCTGTCTCGGGATTGATCCTCTTGTTTTCGTACTCATCGAACTCGAAAACCGGCATCAACTCCACGCAGTTCACCCCGATTGACTGCAGGTAGGGAATCTTCTCGATCATCCCTTCGTAGGTTCCGGGATGCCTCACGCCCGAGGAGGGATGCCGCGTGAAACCGCGGACATGCATCTCGTAGATGACGAGATTCTCCACGGGGAGATTGATCGGTCGGTCATGGCCCCAGTCGAAGTCCTCGAACGGCATCCTCCCCCTGTGCGGATAGATCTCCTCCGGCGAAGGCTTTGAGAGCCAGACATCACGCCCCCCGATCTCACGTGCGAAGGGATCGAGGAGAATCCGCTGGGAGTCGAAGAGATGCCCCGCCTTCGGGTCAAGCGGTCCCTCCATGCGGAAGCCGTATTCCAACTCCTCGTAGTCGAGATCGTAGACGATCATCGTGTAGACATCGCCGATCTTGCACTCGGGCGGGAACGGGATCTCCGCATAGGGCTGCGGCTCCCCCTTGCGGAAAAGCACCAGGGTGCAGGCCGTGGCATGGGCGGAGAAGATCGAGAAATTCACCCCGCCCGGCACATGGCTTGCCCCGTAGGGGAGGGCATGACCGTAACGGAGGCGGAACCCCCCGTACTCGTGGGTATGATGAAAAGCCGCGCGCATCCTGAAATGAGATTACCGAAGGATTGGGAATATGGAACTCATGAACTCAGGAAAAAAGCGACCGGGAAGATGGTTTGTTCTTCGCTATTTTGAATCACAAGGTAATCCTGCGTCTTTGCCGGTGGTGACCGGAAATAGGCTATGCCTGGACACGGAGAGTGTGTAACCAACCATTTTGGTTCATCCGCAGAAAGTGTTTTGTTCGGATGCTGAAGAGAGATGAGGACGAGCAACAGAACTGGCCTCTTATAGAGGCCAAATCACGCCACCGGCTCTGCCGGTGTTTGTTTACTAAGCGGTTTCCAAGAAGTTCCTGGAGAATAGCTTCCTTACTTGTGTGATCGTGGATCGGTTGACCAAAAGCATCAAAGCCAAACCGGATCTTAACCAGCTGGTGCACCCGGCGAGGGTCGAACTCACAACCTCTTCCTTCGGAGGGAAGCGCTCTATCCAATTGAGCTACGGGTGCCGAAAAGGGAAAAGTGCCCCTTCTGCCGTGTCATGGCAAGCCGCTTGTAAAGGAGACGCTAATCTTCCGCAGTGAACCGGTCCAGCAGGGCGAAGAAGCGTTTCTTCGCCGAGTCGAAGAGGGTGAGGTCGGCGAGGATTTCCCCGGGAGTCTGCACGGAGGGCGACGGCGGTGGCGCGACCCCGGGTTCGGCCAGGGCTTCGCGGGCCATCTGCTCGGTCCACTCGAGATGAAACTGAAGGCCGAGAACCTGATCGCCGGCCGGTCCCTTCATGAGGAAGGCCTGCTGCTCGGCGGCCCCGTTCCGTGCAAGTTGAACGGCTCCAGGCGGCAGGGTGTAGGTGTCGCCGTGCCACTGGAAGGCAAGGAAAGTCCCTTGCCCGCCGAACCAGCGGCCGCCCGCGGCGGTCAGTTCGATCGGTTGCCAACCGAACTCCTTGCAGCTGTGCCTGAAGGCCCTCCCTCCGAGGGCATCGGCGAGCAACTGGCAGCCGAGGCAGAGTCCGAGGATCTTCTTGCCCGCCGCCACGGCTTGCCGAAGGTATTCCTTCTCGTCGGCAAGCCATGGGTGCTTTTCCTCGTCGTACGCTCCCATCGGTCCCCCGAGGCTTACCAGGAGGTCAAAGGGGCCGACCGGGGGGAGGGGATCACCTTGGCAGATCAGGCAGGTTGAGACGCCATGTCCTCGTCCCGCGGCCCACTCGATGAGGGCGCCGGGCCCGTCGAGCGGGTCGTGCTGGAGAAGAAGGAGGCGCATGGCTGATAAAGAATTAAAAACGTTGAAAAGTTAGGCTCTTCGCTATTCCGAGTGGGGGATTATTCCGGCAAAGAGAGGAATGAGTTTCACGCAAAGGACGCAACGATCGCAACGAATTGATTCCCGTCGCTCTGTTTTTACCGGAAGGGGCGTTTCAGGAAATTCCAAAAAAACCCACCGTTCTCGCAACCTTGGTTTCATCTGGCACCACTCTTTATACCTGACCTTGCGACCTTTGCGGCCGTTGCGTGAAAACTTTCCCCCGTTGGATCTACCTTCATGAACTTCATGGTTCTTTCCTTTTTAACCCGCTGTCCCCTGCCTCGTTGACAGGGGCCGATTGGCAGGAGATACTAACCGGCTACTCAAAAGCCATGGATAAAATTCGCAACATCGCCATCATCGCCCACGTCGACCACGGGAAGACCAGTCTCGTCGACCAGCTCCTGAAGCAGTCGGGCACCTTCCGCGCCAACGAGGCCAAGGCCTCCGAGGAGCGCATCATGGATTCCATGGATCTGGAACGTGAGAAGGGCATCACCATCAAGGCCAAGAACGCCGCCTTCCAGTGGAACGACTACCATGTGAACATCGTCGACACTCCGGGCCACGCCGACTTCGGCGGCGAGGTGGAGCGCATCATGAAGATGGTGGACGGCGTACTCCTCGTGGTGGACGCCTTCGGCGGCCCCCAGGCCCAGACCAAGTTCGTGCTCAAGAAGGCCCTCGAGAACGGCCTCAAGCCGATCGTCGTCATCAACAAGATCGACCGTGACAACGCCGATCCCCACAAGGTCCTCGACATGGTGTTCGAGCTCTTCCTCGAGCTTCATGCCACCGACGAGCAGCTCGATTTCCCCGTCATCTACGCGAGCGCGAAGCAGGGCTTCGCCAAGAACGAGATCGATCAGGAGAGCACCACGATGCAGCCCCTCTACGAGGCCATCATCAAGCACATCCCCGCGCCGAAGAAGTCCGACGTCGACTACTTCCAGATGCTCGTCTCCAACCTCGACTATAGCGACTACCTCGGCCGTATCGCCTTCGGCCGCATCGTGAGCGGCACCGTCAAGCTGGGTGAGAAGGTCGTCTGCATCCACAAGGATGGCAAGAAGGAGACCGCCCCGATTACCGCGATCTTCGGCCACAAGGGACTCCAGAAGATCGAGCTTCAGGAGGCCAGCGCCGGCGACATCGTGGGTATCTGCGGCTTCGAGGAGGTCTTCATCGGCGAAACCATCACCGACAACGACACCCGCGAGCCCCTCGCTTTCGTCGACATCGATCCCCCGACGATCAGCATGAAGATCTGCATCAACGACGGCCCGCTCGTCGGCAAGGAGGGCAAGCTCGTCACCGCCCGCCAGATCAAGGAGCGTCTCATCCGCGAGACCCGTACGAACGTCTCGATCGAGGTCAAGGAGACCGACACGGCCGGCCATTTCCAGATCAAGGCCCGCGGCGAAATGCAGATCGCCATCATCGTGGAGCAGATGCGCCGCGAGGGCTTCGAGATCCTGGTTTCCCGCCCCGAGGTCATCTTCAGGCGCGGCGAGGGAGGTTCCCTCCTCGAGCCGATGGAGAACGTCTACGTCGATGTTCCCTCCGAGAACCTCGGCGACATCCTCCAGAGCCTTGCCGGACGCAAGGCTGAGATCGTCAACATGGATCACCGCGAGAAGGGCGTCACCGTTCAGGCGGTCGTCCCGACACGCGGACTCATCGGCTTCGAGACCGATCTCGTCAACCTCACCAAGGGTGCCGGCATCATGTCCCATATCTTCAAGGAGTACGCCGAGTACAAGGGCGAGATCCCGACCCGCAACAACGGCGTCCTCATCGCCATGGAAAGCGGCACCAGCATGGCCTACGCGCTCGACACAATCCAGGAGCGTGGCCGTCTCTTCATCGGTCCTCAGGAGGAGATTTACGTCGGAATGATCATCGGCGAGAATTCCCGCGCCGACGACATGCCGGTCAACCCCTGCAAGGCCAAGAAGCTCACCAACATGCGAAGCCAGGGTGACGGCAAGGGCATTTCCCTTGCTCCTCCTCTCAAGATGAGCCTGGAGCGTTCGCTCGAGTACATCGCCCCCGACGAATACGTCGAGGTGACTCCGCTCAGCATCCGCCTCCGCAAGAAGATCCTCGACGCCACCGCCCGCAAGCGCGCCAGCGCAACGCCGGTCGTCGCAGACGAATAATGGAAGATGGGAGATAGGAGCCAGTAGTTGGGGATAAGCCGTATTGATTGCCCAATACCCGTTCCACTATCATTCACCCAAACTCCAATCTTCTAACTCCCAACCCCTAAATTCCCATGGGCCGTCAATGGTTGCTCGCCAAGCGCGAGGTCGCATCACTCAAGAAGTCCAAGTCGACGGGCAAGTTCGTACGGGAAATCACCATCGCCGCGAGGCAGGGTGGTGCCGATCCGGAGAACAACGCCCGCCTCTTCGCGGCGCTGGAGAAGGCGCGTGCCGAGAGCGTTTCAAAGGATGTCATCGAGCGCGCGA
>JBEAOJ010000084.1:0-3228 GCA_041164985.1 Verrucomicrobiota bacterium
CTGGCTCTTCACGACGGCCAGTGCGGCGGGTGTGTCGCGGGCGACGAGTGCTCCCGCAAGCTCCAGGACGGTCTCGCGCGGCGTGAATCCGAAGACGTTGTGGACATCGGCGGCGCCGATCGTCGTGCCGCAGAAGGCGACGACCTGATCGAGCATCGACTCGGCGTCGCGCATCGCCCCGTCGGCCCCGCGTGCGATCGCGGCGGCGGCCGCGGGATCGAGCGCGATCTGCTCGTTCTTGGCGATGTGCAGGAGATGGTCGGCGATGAGCTCAGGTGTCAGTCGCCTCAGGTCGAAGCGCTGGCATCGGCTAAGGATGGTGGCCGGCACCTTCTGCGCCTCGGTCGTGGCGAAGAGGAACTTCACGTGCTCCGGGGGCTCTTCCAGCGTCTTGAGCAACGCGTTGAAGGCCGCGGTCGAGAGCATGTGCACCTCGTCGATGAGGTAGACCTTGTACGGTCCGCGGGCTGGGGCGTAGGCGGCGTTCTCGCGAAGCGTACGGATGCTGTCGACGCTGTTGTTGCTCGCCCCGTCGATCTCCATCACGTCGAGGCTGCGTCCCTCGGCGATCTCGACGCAGGCATCGCAGGTGCCGCAGGGATTGTCGGTCGGCTCCCCCTTGTTGGAGAGACAGTTGAGGGCCTTGGCCAGGATGCGGGCCGAGGAGGTCTTCCCCACGCCGCGGGGACCGACGAAGAGGTAGGCCTGCGCGAGCCTCTTGCCGGTGATCGCGTTCTGGAGCGTCCGGGTGATGTGTTCCTGGCCCACGACCTCCTCGAAGCGTTGGGGACGGTATTTGCGGGCGAAGACTCGGTAGCTCACGGAAGAAGGAAGTTAAAAGCGCCGGTGGAAAAAGTCGAGGGACGAAGGAGCGGATCCCGCGGCGGCTACCGGCTTTCGGATTCGCCGGGCGAGGGGAGGGCGGGTTTCGCCTCGGAGAGATGGCCCATCATCTCCTGAAGGCGCTCGCGCACCCCGGGGATGAATCCCCGGTCCGCATGGAGCACCAGCAGGCAGAGCTCCCCGTTATGGAGAAAGCTGAGGGCTCCCTGCTCGGCATGAAGCGTGACGGCCGGCACCGCGCCGAGACCCATCCCCGCGGAGGACTCGCGGATCTGGGCGAGCATCGTCATCGCCTGGCCGCTGAGCGTTCGGAGATCGATACCGGTGGAGGCATTTGATGTGCAGAGAACCTGGTCACCGTGGGCCAGAACGCAGGCCTTCAGGCCTGGAAGCTCGCCCGCCTTGGAAATCACGCGTTCGAGCGTCAGCTTCTCCTCGGTCATGAAAAGGGCCTGCAGCGCGGAGGGGTCGGCCAGCCGATCCTGCGGATCGAGCTTCCAGAGCGGCTCCACGGCCAGCGCCTTGGATCCCGGATCCGAAGAAGGTTCGGGCAGGGCGGAAGGGATCACCTCCGCCTTTTCGACGGATACTTTTTCGACGGACATCTCCCGGATCGGTTCGACTGCGGGGATCTCCTCCTTTCGGCGGCGGAAAATCGGCAACGACTCAAAGAGGCTTCTGCGTTGGGCTTGGTTCCGATCAGTTGTCAGCTCAGGGGTCCCTGCAGGAATTTCGGGCATTGATGGCAGGTCCTCTTCCCTGACCGGTTCCCCCAAGTCACCACCTGAGGAACTTAAAAATGTCGCATTCCCTGCATCTGCAACATTCTCTACCTCAATGACTAAAGTATCATTTTCTTCTTTTATAGAAGCGGACGGTTCCGTCTCTGCCAGCTCCTCCCGACGAGTCACCAGCCGGAAGTGAAGCGCCACCCATCCGGGCGGCAGAGTAATCCGCTCCCCGCGATCGCGCCCCTCGGGAATCTGCACCAGATCGGGCAGCAGATCATTCAGCCTGCCGAGTGAGATCCTCGGCGTGTTGCCTGCCAGCAGATCATTGCAGGGGATCCCGACCATGCGCCCCGGCTCCGTGGCCTCGGACGCGTCCGCGCGGATGAGTTCGGCGGGGAGGCGGGCACGCAGTTCCTCAACGGGAAGGGTCACCGTCTCGGGAGCCTCCTCGTGATAGCGATAGCGGGGTTTCGCGTTGGTTGCAGTTGCCACGAGTTGATCTTCCGAAATGCCAACCCTCACCGCAATCGCGAATCCGCGGTCGAGATTCTTCTTGCGAAGAATCCTCCCCGCCTCCGAAATGACCCGATGCAATTGAATCTCAAATACGACGACCGGGGACTGATTCCAGCCATTGTTCAGGAGAGCGCAGAGAAAGGCGGGCGCGTGCTCATGATGGCCTGGATGAACGAGGATTCCCTCAGGCATTCCGTCGAAACCGGCTACATGCACTACTGGAGCCGCTCCCGCAGGAAGCTCTGGAAGAAAGGCGAGTCGAGCGGCCACACGCAGAGGATCCTGCGATGGTTCGTCGATTGCGACCGCGACACCCTCCTCTTCGAGGTCGAGCAGCACGGCGGCGCCTGCCACACCGGTTTCGCCAGCTGCTTCTATGTCGAGCTCGACAAGACCGGGAACGACCTTCCGCCTCAGGAAGAGCCGCTCTTCAGTCCCGACAGCGTTTACAAGGCGTAGTCCGATCACCCGTCCCGATGCTCCAGTACCACCGACTTCTCCACCTCGTCCTCGACCACGGGACGCGGAAAGAAGACCGAACCGGCACGGGAACGCTCTCCATTTTCGGCGCGCAGGAACGCTTCGACCTGACCAAGGGATTTCCCCTGCTCACCACCAAGAAGCTGCACCTCCGCTCCATTATTCACGAGCTGCTCTGGTTCCTCAAGGGTGACACCAACATCGGCTACCTCAAGGAACACGGCGTCACGATCTGGGACGAGTGGGCCGATGCGAACGGCGACCTCGGGCCTGTCTACGGCGCGCAGTGGCGCAATTGGCGCACCCCGGAGGGAGGCTCCGTCGATCAGATCGCCCGCGTCGTCGAGGATCTCAAAAAGAATCCCGACAGCCGCCGCCACATCGTCAGCGCCTGGAATCCCGGCGAAATCGACAGGATGGCGCTCGCGCCGTGCCATGCCCTCGTCCAGTTCTACGTCGCGAACGGCGAACTCAGCTGCCAACTCTACCAGCGCAGTGCGGATCTCTTCCTCGGCGTCCCCTTCAACATCGCCTCCTACGCCCTGCTCACCATGATGATCGCGCAGGTCTGCGGACTGAAAGCCAAGGAATTCATCCACACCTTCGGCGATCTCCACCTCTACGTGAACCACCTCGATCAGGCCCGCCTCCAGCTCAC
>JBEAOJ010000085.1:0-5177 GCA_041164985.1 Verrucomicrobiota bacterium
ACCACCAGAACGCACCCCCCGCGACGGCGACCGCCAGCAGGACGGCGACGATGACCCAGAGCGGACCCGTGAAGAAGGGAAGGGGGCCGACGATGTCATGGATGGGAGCGGGTGTCGGGGCGGCTCCCGCACCTCCCGCTCCGGGAAGGAAGTTGATGCCCGGTTGCTGGACGGGAACGGTGGAGTTGGTCATGCCGCAAGCCTCCTTCCACGCCTGTCGAAGAAGCTGCGGAGCACGGGCAGATAGTCTCTGTCGGTCCGCAACTGCACCATGTCGACGCCACGCGATCCGAACAGGGTCCCGAGTTCCTTCGCACGTTCACCCGCAAGCCGCTCATAGTTTCCCGTGATGGCTCTCCGGGAAGTGTCGACCTCGATCTGCTCCCCGGTCTCGGGATCCTCCAGGAGGATGACGCCGACATCGGGAAGCGCCTCCTCGGCGGGATCGACGACATTGAGAGCCACCATGTCGTGCCTCCTCGCGGAGACCGTCAGCGGGCGGGAGAAATCCCCCGTGAGGAAATCCGAGATGACAAAGACCACCGCTCGGCGGGTGATCACCTTGTTCATGTACTCGAGCGCACCGGCCAGATCGGTGCCGCGTCCCTTGGGCGAGAAGAAGAGCATCTCGCGGATGAGTCGCAGGATGTGCAGGCGACCCTTCTTGGGCGGAATGAAGAGTTCCACGCGGTCGCTGAAGAGAAGCAGGCCGACCTTGTCGTTGTTGTAAATCGCGCTGAAGGCCAGGATCGACGCCACCTCGGCGGCCATCTCGCGCTTGCTCTCCCTGACGCTTCCGAAGTCGCCGGAGGCGCTGACATCGAGCACGATCATCACCGTCATCTCCCGCTCCTCGGTGAACTTCTTGATGTAGGGCTCCCCCGTGCGGGCCGTGACGTTCCAGTCGATCGCGCGGATCTCGTCGCCCGGCGAGTAGGGCCGGACCTCCTCGAAGTTCATCCCGCGCCCCTTGAAGACGCTCTGATACTGGCCGGCGAACGACGACTCCACGAGCCGCCGCGTGCGCAACTCGAGGCGGCGGATCTTGCGGAGAATCTCGCGTGGATCGTTCATCGGTGGGAGCAGAATGAGAAAAGAGTGTCTGGCTCTTGGTCTGTGAAGCTGTCGGTTCCCGAATCAGGCTCCGTGGATCTTCCGGCCAAAGTCCAACGGACCAAAAAGCCAACAGCCTCCTGTTTCTTGAATCAGGGAACCGGCAGGCCCTCGAAGACGCGCCTGACGATCTCCTCGGATGAGATCGACTCGGCCTCGGCCTCGTAGCTGACCGCCACGCGGTGCCGGAGCACCTCGGTGCCGACCGACTTCACGTCGTGCGGGGTGACGTAGCCGCGCCCGTTGAGGAAGGCGTGGGCCTTGGCGGCGAGGGTCAGGTAGATCGTGGCGCGCGGGGAGGCGCCGTAACGGATCAGGCCGTCGAGCTTGAGGTTGTAGTTGCCGGGCTCGCGGGTCGCCCAGACGAGATCGACGATGTAGTCCTTCACCCGGTCGTCGACGTAGATCGAGTTCACCACGGTGCGGGCCTCGAGGATCTGCTCCTTGCTGACGAGGGGGTCGACATGAAGCTTCGGCGAGGAGGTGGCCATCGCGTCGAGGATGGAGCGCTCCTCGCTGCGGGTCGGGTAACCGACCACCACCTTGAGCATGAACCGGTCGAGCTGGGCCTCGGGGAGCGGGTAGGTCCCCTCCTGCTCGAGGGGGTTCTGGGTGGCGAGCACAAGGAAGGGATCGGGGAGCTTGAAGGTCTCGTCACCGATCGTCACCTGACGCTCCTGCATCGCCTCGAGCAGCGCGCTCTGCACCTTGGCCGGGGCGCGGTTGATCTCGTCGGCAAGGATGAGGTTCGCGAAGACGGGGCCCTTTCGCGTGGTGAAGACCCCCTCGCGCGGATTGTAGATCAGGGTGCCGACGAGATCCGCAGGAAGAAGATCGGGTGTGAACTGGATGCGGGCGAAATCCGCATGGATGCAGGAGGAGAGGGTGCGGACGGTCAGGGTCTTGGCCAGGCCGGGCACGCCCTCGAGGAGGACGTGGCCGTTGCCGAGAAGGCCGATCAGGAGGCTCTTGACGAGTCCCTGCTGGCCGACCACCACGCGGCTCATCTCCTGGGTGAGGGGCTTGACCCAGGTATTGGTCTCCTGGACACGACGATCGAGTTCTTGGACGGATGGGTTCATAAAGTCTGTTTTGGAAATGACGGGGAATCGGGAATCGGTGCCGCCGACGCGTTCATCGGTCGCAGATTTTCAGACACAAGGAAGGCCACGGTGTTCAATTTTTGTCAACGCGCGGCCCGTCTCACGATCCGGTCACGTAGCAGGAGGGCGCGGTCGCTCGCGGCGCCCACTTCCCCCAGAAGGGTGGCGTGACCCATCTTGCGCCCCGGCTTGGCGCCGTTCTTCCCGTAGAGATGCAGGAAGAGCCCGGGCTCGCGCAGGAGGAGTTCCCAGTCGGGCTCCCCTCCCGACCAGAGATCGCCGAGGAGATTGATCATCACGCCGGGGGAGCGCAGCTCCACGGGACCGAGCGGCAGTCCGCAGACCGCCCGGACATGCTGGGCGAACTGGCTGGTCATCGAGGTCTCGAGGGTGTGGTGACCGGAGTTGTGGGGACGCGGGGCCAGCTCGTTGACCATGAGGGATACGTCGGGGAGGACGAAGAGTTCTACCGTGATCAGGCCGATTGCACCGAGCTTTGCGGTGATGGCGGTGGCGATTTCGCGGGCCTTGGCTGACACGGCCTCATCCAGCGCGGCGGGGGCCAGCGTGACATCGAGAATGCCGTTGCGGTGGATATTGGCCTGGACCGGGAAGCAGGAGGTCTCCCCGTTGGCCGAGCGGGCACAGATCACCGAGGCCTCGGAGTCGAAGGAGATGCGTTGTTCCAGGACAGCCCGGGGAGAGCCGAGCATGGCCCAGATGACCTCCGTGTTGTCGCCGGGGGAGAGACTGACCTGCCCCTTGCCGTCGTAACCGAGCGCGGCGGTCTTGAGGATCGAGGGGGCGTTGAGCTCCGCGATGCCGGCGGCAAGCTCCGCTGCCGAGGTGATCACCCGGAAGGGGGCGACGGGGAAGCCGTTGTTCCTGAGGAACTCCTTCTCAAGCACCCTGTCCTGGCAGATCCGGACCACGGAGGAGGAAGGACGCACCGGCACACGGGTCTCCAGATATTGCAGGGCCTCGACCGGAATGTTCTCGAACTCGACCGTGACCACATCAGTGTTCATTGCGAAGCGGTCGAGCGCGTCATGGTCGTCAAAGGGGGCCACGATCGTCAGGTCGGCGCAGGAGGAGGCGGGGCCGTCCTTGACCTCGTCGAAGATCACGACCGCGTAGCCCATGCTCTTGGCGGCCATGGCGGACATCCGGCCGAGTTGACCGCTTCCAAGAATGCCGATCGTCGCTCCCGGCAGGATGGGGCCCGGGGCTTGGGGGAATTTCCCTTCCGGAGCGGACTGCCCCCCGTTACTCTTCTCTGCTTCGCTGTTACTCATGGATCGTCTGCTCTATCTTCTGGCTTTGTCTGTTGTGACGGGGATCCGTTTGCTCCCCATCACGGTGTGCTTCGTGCTGGGTCAGGCAATCGGTCTCCTTGTCTGGATGATTCTGCCCGGCTACCGCCGACTCTCCAAACAGAATCTCCGCATCGCCTTCGGGCCCGGGTTGACCGGCCGGAAGGCCTCCCTGATCACCCTGCGCCACTTCCTCAACCTCGGCGCCAACATCGTCTGCTCGGTGAAGATCCCCGCCCTGAGCGAGAAGCAGCTCCGCTCCCGGCTCACCTTTGACCAGGAGCGGAACTGGGAGGACTGGATCGTCGGAAAGAAGGCCGGTGAACGCGGCACCGTCGCCGCCCTGAGCCATTTCGGAAACTGGGAGATCAACGCCCAGATAGCCGAGTTCGTGAAACCCCGCCGCGCCGGATGCGTCTACCAAGCCCTGCGCAACCCCCACATGGATGAACTGGTCAACCGCGACCGCCGCAGCCGCGGCGTCTCCACCTTCGACCGCAAGCGCGAGATGCAGGGAGCGGCCTCCCTGCTCAAGGAGGGAGGGGTCGTCGGCGTCCTCATCGACCAGCATGCCGGGAACGCCGGGATCTGGATGCCGCTCTTCGGGAAGCTTGCCTCCACCTCGCCGCTCGCGGCCAGCCTCGCCCAGAGGACCGGATCACTGCTCGCCATGGTGAGCGTCCGGACCGTTGGCCTCGCGCGCTGGGTCATCCACACCAGCGATCCCGTGCCGACCGAGGGGCGTGAGATTTCCGAGATCACCATGGATCTCAATCACCTTCTCGAACGCGAGATCCGACACTCACCCGCCGACTGGTTCTGGGTTCACAACCGCTGGAAGGTCCCCCACCCGAATTTCCTGATCAGCGACTCCAAGCGCGGCATCCACCTCCCCGCGCAGACCGCCCTCTCCGCGCTCCATCCCTTCCGCCTGCTGGTCCGCTCGCCGAACTGGCTGGGCGACGCCTGCATGGCGGCCCCCGCGATCCGCGCCATCAAGGCGGGCCGACCCGACATGCACCTTGCCCTCCTCGCGCCTGCCAAGCTTGCCCCGCTCTGGCGCGAGATGCCCGAAGTGGACGAGGTGCTGGAGATCCCGCCGAACTCCTCTCCCCGCAAGGTTGCCCGGATCATCAAGTCCTCCGGCAAATACGACGCCGCCATCCTCCTGCCGAACTCCGTGCGCAGCGCTCTGGAGGTCTGGCTCGCCCGCATCCCCCGCCGGGTCGGACGCGACATCCACCGCGGACGCCGCTTCCTCAATCAAACGATGCCCTCCGTCCGGCAGCTCCACCCGATCCTCCATCAGTCCGACGAACTGCTTGCGATGGTCCGGCGCCTCGGGGCACCCGAACTGCCTCCCCGAACCCCTCGCCCCACTCCCGCTGGCCCGCTCCGGATCGCCCTCTGCCCCGGCGCGGAATACGGTCCCGCCAAGCGCTGGCCCTTGGAGAACTACCGCGCCGCCATGGAGAAGATCTCCAAGGATCTCGACCTCACCTGGGTCATCGTCGGCACCGCCAAAGAAATATCCCTCGGCGAGAGACTCGCCCAAGGATTCCCCGGCAAGATTGAGAACCTCTGCGGCAAGACCACCCTTCCGGAGCTCATCACCGAACTCAAAGGCTCCACCCTGCTCCTCACCAAC